>JAPPGB010000133.1 GCA_028821475.1 Spirochaetaceae bacterium | reverse complement strand
GGCGCGCTCCGCCACCGGTGCACGGCGGTCCGCGGCAAGCTTGCGCACCAGGTGCAGCGCCGCGGCTGGACGGCCGTGCGCCGAACCGTGGGCCACGGGCGCTGCCGCGGCCGCGCCGGCTCCGGCAACCGCGCCCACCTCCGCAGTAGCGGCGGCGTTGGCGATCGCATCGGCGCTGCGTGCCGCTTCGGTGGCCGCATGGCGCACCGGCTTCCGGCTTGGCTCTGGCGGTTCGGCGCCGGTGTCCGCGGTTGCGGCGATGATGTTCGGATGAGACGGGCCGGTGCGCGGCGTCAGTGGCTGAGCGTCGGCGCCGGCGGCTGAGACCTGTGCCAGGAAACGCGTCAGATCCTCTTCGCTCGCAGCGCCGGCGCCGGCAAGCAGGACGCGGCGCCAGTGCAGGGGGCTGGCGGGTGCCTCGCTGAGCCACAGCAGCGCCAGGATCTCGCGGACCGGCGCTTGCTCCGCCAACGGCGTGGCGCCGGCGGTCTGGTACGGGATGCCGGAGCGGTCGAACGCCTCCTCCAGCAACCTGGCCTGGGCGTTGAGCCGGTACAGGACGGCGAAGTCCGCGAACGAGCGGGCCTCGGCCACTGCGTCGTCTTCCACGCGGCCCGAGTCGAGCGAAAAGTAGCTGGTACCGCCGATCAGCCGCTCCACCTGGTGCACGACGTACTCCGCCTCCGCCCGGTCGGTGGGCGCACGGTACACGTCCAGCTTGACCTGCGCCGCCGAGTGCGAGAGCCGTGTCGCGTGGCTGCCCCCCGTGCGCAGGCGTTCATGGTCGCCGGCGTCACTGGGGGATGGCGCCTCCAGGTGCGAGAGCCGTCTTGCGCGGGCGATCCCTGTGCCCGGGTGTTCGCGGTCTCCTGCGTCGTTGGGTGACTGCACGTCGGGGGCGGCGATCAACCGGGTCGCCTGGTGGCCGGGGTTGCCGGCGATCACCTGGCCGGCGGCGGTCAGGATGGTCTGCGCGGAGCGGTAGTTGCGGTCCAGCCGGAGGGTCTCGGCGGCGGGGAAATCGGCGCCGAACGAGAGGAAGAAGCGGCGGTCGGCGCCGCGGAAGCCGTAGATCGCCTGGTCCGGGTCTCCGATCACGCACAGGTTGGCGCCGCCGCCGGCGAGCCGCCGCAGCAGGCGGTACTGGGCCGCGTTCACGTCCTGGTATTCGTCCACCGAGATCCAGCGGTAGCGCTGCTGCAGCGTGCGCAGCACGGCCGCGTCGCTGTCCAGCAACTGCACGGTGCGGACGACGAGGTCGTCCAGGTCGAGCGCGCCGGCCGCGGCGAGAGCGCTGTCGTAGCGCGCACGTAGCGTGGCCACATCGGGCGGTGACGGCAGGCCGGGCGTGGCGGGCGGAGCCGGCGGCGGGCACGCCTGGGAAGCGGCCGCTGTCCGCGGGGATGCGTCCGCCGGCGCTGGCGGGGGCGGGCCGGGCCGCGTACTCGGTGAGCGAGCGTCGGCCGTGGACCCGCGAGGTCCATCCGATGTCGGCGGCAGGCCGTTCTTGTCCGCCGAGATGGCCGCCAGCGCGTCGCGCGCCTGGCGTGCGGACAGCGACGGGAAGCACTGCTTCAGGAGCACCGTTCGGTCAGCCTCGTCGAATATCACGAACGGTCGCGGTACGCCGGCGGCGTCGCCGAACTCCTCCAGCAGGTGCGCCCCCAGTTGGTGGAAGGTACCGGCGCCGATCCTTGCCGCCGCTCGCGCCGGCAACAACTCGCCCAGGCGTTCGCGCAACTCGTCGGCCGCCTTGTGGGTAAAGGTAAGCACCAGGATCGACGCCGGGTCCGCCGCCAGCGCGCGCACCAGGTGAGCGATGCGCACGGTGAGGGTGCGGGTCTTGCCGGTACCGGGTCCGGCGACGATCGCCAGCGGCCCGCTGGTATGGGTGGCCGCGGCCCGTTGCGCCGGGTTCAGCCCGGTGAGCCAACGGTGCGGGCCTTCTCCTGACGCCGGAGCGGCTCCGGTCTCGGTTCGCGCCGCGGGAGGGTCCGCGGGCGCGGGAGCTGAGGGTGCCGCGGGACGCGTCCGGTCCGTCGTAAGCACTTGCTGCTCCGCCTCGGTCTCGGCGCCGTGACCTCGGCGGTGTTCTGCCGCCGGCGGTGCGGGCATGGCGCGCGACTTCAGCGCCGAAGGCTCGTCCCGAGAGGCGGTACGGTCACTCCGTGCCATGGAAGACGATGACAACCGATGCCCGGGCATCGCCCTCCAGCCGGCTTTTTCGGACCAGGCAGAAGGGCGCGGCGTGGGTGCCGGATTCGGCGACGGGCTGTTCGCGGATTGCCGCTCCGCGCCCGGAGGCGCGGGCGCTGCGGGCAGGTTCGGCGGCGGCGATCCTCGTGAGGCAGGGGGCCTGTGTGCAGACGGCTCCGGAGTCGGCGGGTCGGCCGCGGCAGGGGACTTCGGCGCCGAAGGCAGGTCGCGCGCAGCATGCCGCCCTGGCAGGGGGAGCGGTACCTGTGGCGGCGGCGGTTCAGGGGGCGGCCCCGCCGCTTCGGGCCGCCGGCCGCGCAGCGCGGCCGGCTTGTCAGCGGGCGGCTGCGGAACGGCGCTATCGCAGCCGGCATCGGGCGGCTGGTCGAACATGCCGAGCTGCACCACCGACGAGCGGTCCGCCTCGCCGTCGAACAGGCGGATCACCCCGTACTCGCCGTCGTAGCCGCCCTGCGCACGCACCTCGCCGGCGCGCATGCGGCGAATGCCCTCGGCCAGCACCGCGCCGCCGGTGGCATCGATCTCCTCCAGCGGCACCTCCCGCAGGATGGCCAGCTCCGGCCCGAGGCGTTCCACCAGGCGGTGGTACTCGCGCTGCACGCGCTTGGAATTGGGGCCGGCGCCGAGCATCTCGGACAGCGCTTCCGGCAGGGGAATGAGGCTGGCGAACGGGCCGGCGCAGGCGGGGCGCGCACCACGCGGGCGGTCGGCCAGCTCCTCCATGCGGTGGTACACGCCCACCGTCACCGGTTTGCCGCAGGCGGAACAGCGACCGCCGTGGGCGCGCGTGGTCGCCGGCTCCCAGCACACCCCGCACTTGCGATGGCCGTCCATGTGGTACTTGCCCTCTTCCGGGAAGAACTCGATGGTGCCGCGGTAGCCGTGCCGGTCGCCGCCGCGCAGCGCGTCGAACAGGGCGTCGTAACTCAACTCGGTGTCGAAGCAGGTCGCTTCGCGCGCCAGCTTCGGCGGCGAATGCGCGTCCGAGCTGGAGATCAGCGTGTAGTCATCCAGCCAGGAGACGCGCCAGTTCATCGGCGGGTCCGACGACAACCCGGTCTCCACCGCGAAGATGTGCGGGGTGAGGTCGGCATAGCACTCCTGCACCGAGTCGAAGCCCGACCGGGAGCCCAGGATCGAGAACCACGGCGTCCAGATGTGCGCCGGGATCAGGTGGCAGCGGTCGTCCACGGCCAGCACGATCTCCAGCAGGTCGCGGCTGTCCAGGCCAAGGATCGGGCGCCCGTCGGAGCGGATGTTGCCGATCTTCTCCAGCTCCTCCTGCAGGCGGGCGGTGGCGTCGAACGAGGGCGCGAACACGATGTTGTGCACCTTGCGGGTGCGGTCGTACTTCTTGTAGATGTTGCTGATCTCGCCGCCGACCAGGAAGCGCACGGTGCCGCGGCAGGCGGCCGGCACCTGTTCGGCCAGCGCCGCGGTGTGCTCCGGCTTGAGGCGGAACAGCCCCGCCTCGGCCGGTTCGAGCTTGTCGCGCAGCTCGGCGAGCCAGCCCGGATGGGCGATGTCGCCGGTAGCCACCACCTGCACGCCCTTGATCTGCGCCCACTTCCACAGGTGCTCCAGCGTCAGGTTCCGGCTGGTGGCGCGCGAGTAGTGCGAATGCAGGTGAATGTCGGCAACCAGCTTCACGCGTTCGGCTCCGCACCTGCCGCCGCCACCGGGTTCCACACGCGCGAGAATCCGAACTCTTCGAAGTGCCGCGTATTCGCCGTGGCGAACTCGGTGACACCGTGGTGGCGCAACGTCAGCGCCAACCGGGTATCGATGATCTCGCGCCGTGCGAACCCGGCGCCGCCCGCGCGCCGCCATACGTCACCCATCACCGGGGCGCACTCGACCAGGCGCCAACGCGCGTTGTTGCGGTAGCGGGTACACACGGCGGCCGCCTCCGCCGCGCCAAGCGGACGGGAGACGATCGCCGCACTGCGCAAGACCAGGTACAGTTCGACCAGCACCAGTTCGCAGATGACGATCTCGCGATCCCGGCAGCCGGTGACGAACGCCCGCGCGGCGTCGTGTTGCGGGGCGCGGGTGTTTTGCGCGTACACCAGCAGGTTGGTGTCGATGGCCAGCACGCCGTCAACCGTCCGGGGCGGGGTCGTTCACGATCAGCCGCCAATCCTCCTCCGGCGCCTTGAACGGGCCGAGGTCGCTTGGCTCCGGCGGACACCACGGCTCTCCGTCCGCCAGCGGCGGGTACACCTGCGTGATGTACTCGACGCCGCGGCGCACCACTTCCGCCAGCGACATCTCCCGCTCGCGCGCTACGCGCTTCACTTCCTCGTACAGCGCATCCGGAAGCTGGATCTGCGTCCGCACCATGACATCATTCTGGCATGATAACATTTATACATCAACATTCCCGCGCGCATCCCAAAAGGTCATTTCAGAAAATGATTGCCTGAAATGTATGGCATCTTGGTAAATGATTGACCGAAATGCGCACTTGACACGGTGCGGGAGTGCAATAAGGTGGGTGCTACAAGCACATTCAGAGGAGGCAGGCATGTCCCGTAATGTTCGCACAGGTACCGCTCTCGTGGCGGTGTTGATTCTGGCCGCACCGGTGTTGTGGGCCGGCGGCCGCGGGGAGGGCAGCGTGCCCGAGGGGCCGGCGGAGATCGTCGCCTGGCTGCGCGGAGGGCCCGGCGGCGTGGAGTGGTTCGAACGCAACGCCCAGGAATACATGGAGGCGCACCCGCAGGTGACGCTGAGAATGGAGCACCAAGGCGGCAGCCACTCCGACTACGGCGCCAAGCTGCGGCTGTCGCATCGCGCGGGAACCGGACCCGACATCATCCATGAGCCGCACGACGTCAACCTGACCTCGCTCATGTCGGCCGGGTTCACCGCACCCGCGCCGGACTACATCGTGGCGATCATCGAGGAGGAGACGATCGCTCAGAACGCGCTGATGTTTCAGCACCTGGACGGCGATCCGGAGAAGCCGATCCACGCCGCCCTGATCACCTGGCAGTGCCAGCAGTACCTCTACAACCGCGACTACTTGGTGGAGGCCGGTCTTCCGGAGCGCGGCGCGGAGGACCGGGACGAGTTCCGCGACTGGGCCAGGAAACTCACCGTGCGCGACGCCAACGGCAACATGGTGCGCGCCGGCTACACCTTCAAGATGCCCAACCCGCACTGGCACATGTCGCCGTGGGTGTTCGGCGCCGGCGGCACCTACCTGAACGCGGACCAGACCGCCGCGGCGGTGACCACGCCGGAGGGCCGCGCCGCCTGGGAGCGCGCCATGCGGTACATCTACGACATCACCTGGGAGGACGGTTCGGGCGACTTCGGCGCCGGCAATCCGCGTGAGCTGTTCTGGAACGGCGACGTGGCCATCCACGCCGAGGGCATCTACGAGATCGCCCACCTGCACCGCAACGCGCCCGAGCTGGACTACATCCTGGACAACATCCCCAAGGACACCTACTCCAGCCCGGTGTGCGCGGTCGGCGGCATCTCGGTGTCGAGCAAGTCCGAGAACCCGGAGGTGGCGTGGGACTTCCTGCGCTTCTCGCTCGAACCGGAACGCCACAAGACGCTGTTCGACCCGAAGAGCGAGAGCCAGTTGTCGCCGTACCGGACCACCGCGGAGTTGGTGGCCCACGATCATCCGGCGTGGGAGACGTTCCTGCAGCAGCCCAACCGCCGCCTGCGCATGCAGGGCCTCGGCGCCAACGAGGCGTGGCAGGAGGTTGGGCGCGCGGTGGAGGCGTACCTGTCGCAGGCCAAGAGCCTGGACCAGAGCCTGGACGACCTGGCGGCCGCGTTCGACAAGATCATGGAGGATCGTCCGATCCGGGAGCTGCCGATCACCTACGAGGAGTAGTCGGCAGCCGGCACGGTCATTCCGTGACGCGGAGGATTGCACACGGGCGTCGCCGGCCCGGCACGGCTCTCCGGCCGGGCGCGGCGGCGCTTTGTGCCGGGCGGCGCGGGGCAGGCACGCGCCGCCGGCCTCCAGGCCCGTGCCGCCCGGAGCAACGATGAGCACTGCCGTCAAACACGACCGGAGCCGCCGTCTGAACCGGGAGTTGATCACCACCTGGGTGATCGTGGCGGTGCTGATGGCGTACTTCGCGCTGCGCCACTTCTATCCCACCCTGTTCGCGTTCTTCGTCAGCTTCAACAAGTACGACCTGCTGACCGGCGCGTTCTCGTTCGTCGGCATCGACAACTACATCGACACGTTCACCGACCAGCGCTCGCTGAGGTCGATCGCCAACACCTCGATCTACGTGGTAGGCAACGTGGTCGGCGACACCCTGCTGGGGCTGTTCTTCGCCCTGCTCCTGGACCGCCTGGGCAGGGGCTCGGTGGTGCTGCGCACCATCTACTTCATGCCGGTGGTGGTGTCGGTGGTGGCGCTGTCGCAACTGTGGATCTGGATCTATCACCGCGATCTGGGCTTGCTGAACTGGGCGCTGTCGCTGGTCGGCATCGGCAAGGTCGGCTGGCTGGTCGACACCCGCTACGCGCTGTCCTCGATCATCATCATGAACGTGTGGCGCGAGATGGGGTTCGCCCTGGTTATCTTCATGGCGGGCCTGAAAACGATTCCCGAGCACTTTTACGACGCCGCGCGGGTGGATGGGGCGAGCGCCTGGCAGGTGGCGCGCCGGGTGACGATTCCGCTGCTGACGCCGATCACGCTGCTGGTGGTGGTGGTCAACACGATCGGGGCGTTCAAGGTGTTCACGCAGGTGTTCGTGATGGGCCAGCAGGGGGGCACCTACTTCGGCGGCCCGATGAACAGCACGCTGACCATCGTGCTGAAGATATACGAGACCTCGTTTACCGACTTCCGGATCGGGGCGGGCCAGTCGCTGGCGTTCGTGCTGACCGCCATCGTGGTGGTGATCACCACCATCCAGCGCAAGGCATTCAAGCGCTTCGACTATGACTACTGAGCGATGAGCACCGAGATCCCCCGCTTCGAACAGGACGTTGTCCGCGCAGCACGGACCGTTGGGCGGGCATCTCTTTCACCCTGGCGGATGGTCACCTACCTGGTGCTGGGGGTGGTGGCGGTGATCTACATCACGCCGTTCTACTGGATGATCGCCTCGGCCATCAAGCCGCAGAGCGAGATGTTCAAGTTCCCGCCCACGCTGATCCCGCAGACGGTCACGCTGGACAACTTCCTGCGCGTGTTCGAGGTGATTCCGCTGGGGCGGGCGTACTGGAACACGTTCTACACCACGCTCTACATTGTGCTGGCGCAGCTCCTGTTCTGCTCGGTGGCCGGCTACATCTTCGAGAAGGGACGGTTCCGCTTCCGGGAGCTGTGCTTCACGCTGATCCTGGTGACGATGATCATCCCGTTCCAGTCGGAGATGGTGCCGCTGTTCCTGCTGATGAGCGACCTGGGGCTGGTGGACACGCACGCCGCCATCGTGCTGCCGTCGATCATCACCCCGTTCGCGGTGTTCTTCTTCCGGCAGAATGTGAAGAGCATTCCGGACGACCTGCTCGACGCGGCCCGCATCGACGGCAGCGGCGTGCTCGGGCGCTACTGGCACGTGGTGGTGCCGAACATCAAGCCGGCGATCGGCACCATTACCATCTTCGCCTTCCTGGGGGCCTGGAACAACTTCCTGTGGCCGCTGATCATTCTCAACTCGCGCAAGAAGATGCTGATCGAGCAGGTGCTGTCGGTGCTGACCGCGGAGTTCGCGCAGGAGCCGGCCGCGCGCATGGCGGCGGCGACCATGGCGGTGGTGCCGATCCTGCTGGTGTTCTTCTTCTCGCAGCGCTACTTCGTACGCGGCATCGCCCTCACCGGCCTCAAGTAGCAGCGGCCTCGGTCACCATCACGGTGGGCGTGAACACCGCCCGCTCATCGAACGCGCCGGGCGCGCCGCGCACGAGGGCCTGCCGGCGCTCCTGCCAGTGCAACACTACGTCAACGGCGCCCGGCAACCGGACTTAACCGGTGTGCCGGCAACGCTGTGCGGCCGTTACGGGAGCGCCGAAGTCGAAAGGTTCGCACCGATGCTCGGCACGGCTCGTTCGGCGTTGGCAAATGCGATGTCCTCCATCAGCCGTCTCCGCGCGCCTGGAACGTAGCGTACCGGGGCGTCACCTTGTTGCGTGGTCGCGGACGGATACACGGCAACCAATCGGCTCGCCCAGGAGTCCGGACCATCCCTGTTCATCTTCTTCGGAAATCCGCCGTGGTCCCTCGAATTGAATGCGTAGCTCAACCACTCGTTCCACTCGCGATGTTCCGGAAACTCCCGCTCGATCGCGCGCAAGGCGTCGCTGTCCGGCCCGCGGGAGCTGGTTCCGCGCCACACCAGCAGCAACCGGACACTGTACGAAGAAGGATGAGCCTCAATCCAGGTGTGAAGCTCCTTCCGGCGGTTGGCTTCGTCCAGCAAGCCGGCTCGGTGCGCTGCCACCAGGGCCAGATCCGACGTACACTCGTGGTGGGCCACTTCGCCGCTCGGCTTCCCGGGGTCAGCTTCGGGCGATGCGAAGAACCGTTCCAGCAAACCGGTTCGAGACTCCAGCCGGGACAAGTAGGCCGCTACGGTCGACCCGTCGCCGAGGGTGCCGGTTTGTTCGTCCGCCGGTCGGGACTCGCCCCGCCACGGCCACGAAGTTCGTGCCTCCGTGCCATGTGCCGCCGAAGCGTCGAGACCACCGCGGATCCCGGCACCTTGGTAGATGCTGTTCAGTTCGGACTCGGCGAATGCCGCCGAGATATGTCGCTGCGCCCGAATGCGTTCCGCCAGCCGCCCGACATGAACATCGTCGGGGGCCATTGCATGCAGTGCACGCATCACGCTCTCAGCTTCGCGCTGGCGACCCTGCCGCCACAGCAACATTGCCAAAGTGTGCCGGCTCACGGTGTCGCGCTGAAACTCTCGCGTCGTCTCCTCCAGCAGATGCTCCGCCTCCCCTTCGCGTTCGGCCCGGATCAGCAGATTGGCGAGGATGCTCCGGCAGAATGGGTCGTCTCGGAAGTCCTTCATGGTCTCACGCAGGAGATGTTCGGCCAGAGTCGTGCGATCCTGCTTCGCCAGCAGGTAGGCCAACGAATTGCGGAGCACGCCGTTCTGGGGGAATCGGCGGATCGATTCCCATCGCACCGAGAGCGCGGCATCGACGTGCCCCAATACGGAGAGCACTTTTGCCCAAAGATCCCACGTGTAGGGGTTTCCCGGTTCCGCTTCAACGGCTTGCAGGGCCCATGGGTGGATCTGCTCGACCTGTTGTTCATTAGCATCGGACCGCAGAATCAGATTGCACAGGCTTGCCGTAGTACGAACGGCGTAGTAACTCTGTCCCGAGGCGAACGCGTAGCGCCAGTGGTCGCGAATCAACCCGCGAACGCTGTCAAAGAGGTGTGGATCCACATACGACGTGTCGCGAATGTCCTGTTCGAGCCACTCCCGTCTACGGTATTCAGGAAGTTCCGCGCGTCCGTTGGAAGCTTGCGGCTGCTTTGCCCGGTGCGTCGCTGTCCCATTGTCGGAGACCATGGCAATACCGAGCCAACTGCTCAGTCGCGCGACGCTCGAGTCCGACGCGCCGCAAAGATGAGCGAGCACCTCACCCCATAGCCGCTGCCAATACCCGACATCGCGAGGATACAGGGTGGTCATCGCACCCGCTCGCTGCCTGAACGCGCGCTCCACCAGATCGGAATCCATCCCGCGGGCAAGCCCCAACGCAGCAAATCGCGCCAAGGCGGTTGCCTGCATCATCTCCGGCTCCGTGCCAATCGTGGCGGGGAGCTTGCGCAAGCCGAGAAGACCAATAGTGAGGCGCGTCTGCCAAGAGGGACTACTCCACGCAGCCTCCTCGCAGGCCGCGAACCAGCGCGGGACGAACCGCATATCGGTCTGATGCGTGGCCAGCACCAAGTCGAATTCCCTCAGCAGGTCAATGTCGCCGGGGCGGCGCAGCGCGTCGAACCGATCGTCCCACACGACGTGATTCCTTATCAGTTCGCCCGCCGTCTCGGTCAGGGACAATCGCGCGACGACCGCCAGTGCGTCCGCCATCTGCGCCGCGTAGGCGCGCGGGCCGAACTCGACGATGCGCGTTGGAGACCACCCGGACCGGGCCTCGATCCATCGCAGCAACGCCTTGTCCAGGCCTTTCGTCAACCGCGCAAGATTCCCCTGGTGAGCCGGGTTTGCGAGGAGATCGGACAGAAAGTCATCCGGTTCAGCGCGCCGCTGCGATCCGCGTCCGCCAGCACCGGACAGTATCCGGTCGAGGGCGTCGTCCGGTTCCCTGAGCAACGCCTGGCCCCACACCGCGAAGGGATCACGGCCTTCATCATGGTCTCGTTCGTAGATGCTCATCAGATGCAGCCCTTTCCATAGGTCGGAAGCCCGTGGACGCGGCGTATGCAATGCAGGTGCGAGTCACGAAGTGACGCGACTGTGGTCGACGAAAGGGAACGCCTGTTCAGTGTATCGACGGCAACCCAATGGTGCGAACTGTAGTCGATCCGAACGTGAATCAATTCGGCGGCAAGGTGACTGCAGCCGCTTGCCGGTGACAGGCCGACCGCGTGGCCCCGCCCGATGCCGCGCGGCGCGGTGAAGTACACGTTCGACATCTCCTGGTCGATCACCGTCGGCGCCGCGAACCGCGCGGCGGCTGCGCCAAGGTGCTTCGTTTGGTCCAGCACCTCCTGCACCCGGTAACGAAACAAGGCGAGTATCACGTCCTTGCTCTGGTAAAAGTGAGCAAGACCGCACCTCTCGCACATGTGCTCCGCCCAGTTACGCCGCCGATCCAATCCGGGGAACTCGGCCTCGCACGCGACGAAGGTCGGCCGACCGTCTCGTCCGTGGTTGAACAACTCGGTCAACTCATCGAGCGCGGTCACCGGGGAAGAGGAGGCAATCGCGGGAGCCGCTGTCGTTGCCGTACTGGCGGCGTTACGATCCGATATCCAATCGTTGAGGTCAGATACTCCAACGGACACACCGGATGTCGTGCCGAAGTTCCGGAGCAACCGGTCGATCCGTTCGACACGATAAAGATACTGGTTTGGCTCTATTCGAGATCTGAGCGATGGCTCGCCGGGCGTAAACGCCGCACTCAACGGACTGCGCCCACGGACCTCTTCCTGCACGTAGCGGAAGTGGGCTTTCTGCCAATCTGTCCAGTTATGGGGCGTGCCCATCATGCTCTCGTAACGAGCTTGCCGGGAGCCGCTGACGCGTTCCTCCAGACAAAGGTTAGTCTGTTCGGCGGACTCCACAGGACCTCCACGTGCAGCCATCAAGCGGTTCAAGGCGGGGCTCGCGAAATGCATCTGTCGTTCAGCGCGATTCCTATTTCGCCATTGGACGAGTCATCACCTGGGCGAATACCACGCACAACGATGTCACCACTCGAAAACCTGCTGTGAAATCCTATTCGCGCTGCCGGCAATGTCAAGCATCCGAGTCGCGTCGCGGTCGTGCCGGCAACTCTGCGCAGTCTGGTCGGACGGGCCCGGGGACTGGTCCGCGTGGGCCGCGACCCGGCAGGCAGGGGCGGCACCTACTTCGGCGGGCCGATTGCCGGCACGCGCTGACCATCGTGCTGAAGATCTACGAGACCTCGTTCACTGACTTCCGGATCGGGGCGGGCCAGTCGCTGGCTGCGCTCACCGGCCTCAAGTAGCAGCGGGCCCGCGCGGCGCGCCGGCGGAGCGCGTCGCCCGAATCGGCGGCGTACCGCGTGCGACGCGGCTCGGCGGGTGATAGGATCGACGGCGAATGGTACGGGTGGCGATGATCGGGGCGGGGCGCATGGCCAACAGCGTGCACTATCCGTCGCTGGCTTCGTTCGACGACGTGGAGTTCGCCGGGGTGTGCGATCTGGACGAGGAGTTGCTGGCAGCCACCGCCGACCGGTACGGCATCGAGCGGCGCTTTACCGACTACCGCCGGATGGTGGAGGAGGTGGCGCCCGACGGCGTGTACGCGATCGGGCAGCCGAACATCATGTTCGACGTCTGGGTCTGGTGCCTGCAGCAGGGCCTGAACCTGTATATCGAGAAGCCGATGGGGCTCACGCGCCACCAGGCGATCGTGCTGGCGGACCTGGCGAAGAAGCGGGGCGTGATTACCCAGGTCAACCACCAGCGGCGCAGCGCCCCGCTCCTGGTGCGGATGCGCGACGAGTGCCTGCGCCGCGGCCCGATTACGCACGCGGTGTGCGAGTTCTACAAGTGCGAGCCGGAGCCGCGCTACCACTCCCGCGACCACATGATGGACGACTGCACGCACTCGATCGACACCGTCCGCTGGATGTGCGGCGGCGAGGTGACCGGCGTGGACAGCCGCTGCCGGCGGATCGGCACGCCGGACATCAACTGGATCGGGGCCATGCTGCACTTCGACAGCGGCGCGACCGGATTCGTGATCAACAGTTGGACCAGCGGGCGCCGCGTGTTCCGGGTGCAGATGCACGCGCCCTCGGTGTACGTGGACGCCGAGGTGGAGGGCACCGCCCGGCTGTACGCCGGCGGCGACCGCGAGGGGGTGGCCTACGACACGCGGGCGGTGGCCGGCAGCGACGAACGGTTCGTATATGGCGGCCACCGCGCCAAGAACCGCGAGTTCATCGACTCGATCAAGAGCGGCCGCGACGTGACCACCTCCCCCTTCCGCGACTGCATCAAGACCATGGAGGTAGCCGAACAGATTTTGGCCCGCGCCACCCTGGCCGGCGAGTGATTTCGTACGGCTCCAATCAAGTACCCGTAAAGTAACATAGGTTGTTGTATAGTAAATATATAGTCACACCACGAAGAGCCTGGCCACGGTACCGATCAAGTAGAATCGGCACTATAGGGCTGTCGACTGCTCCGACGATGCCCAGAACGGTATGTACTCGCGGCTCTTGAGCGATGCCTCGGGAAGACGGATGGCGACGAGGATACGGTCGATTGCCGCCTGCCGCCACAACGCGAACCCACGCAAACCCGCTGGCCCCTGGACCGGGGCTGCGGCGGGTTCAGTCGTAGACGGCGCGGACCCAGGGGTCGGTGGTGGGCACGGGGAGCAGGGTGCGGGGACTGTCGACGCGGCCGGCGGGGCGGCAGCCGGTGCCGGTGATGCCGGTGCGGGCGTCGCCGAGGTCGTCGCGGGCGGCGTCGGCGCGGTCGCGCAGCTCGCGCACCACCTCGGGGTGGCGGGCGAACAGGTTGGCGGTCTCGCCGGCGTCGGCGTCCAGGTCGTACAGCTCGTCTTTGTCCAGGTGCAGCTTCCAGCGCCCGGCGCGGATGGCGTCGAGGCTGCGGGTGCCGGCGCCGTAGTACAGGAACTGCTCGTGCGGGGTGGCGGCGCCCGCCTGGCCGGTGAGCAGCGGGCCGATGTCGGCGCCGTCGATGACGCGGTCGCGCGGCTCGCCGGTGCCGGCCATGCGGGCCAGGGTGGGCAGCAGGTCGAGCGTGCAGCACAGCTCGTCGCAGGTGGCGCCGGCCGGCACCAGGCCCGGCCCCCAGGCGATGAACGGCTCGCGCATGCCGCCCTCCCAAGTGCTGCCCTTGCCGCCGCGCAACGGCCGGTTGCTGCCGACGCCGCCGCGGCTCAGGCGTATGGTGTCCACGCCGGCGGGGGTGCGCGGCACGCCGGCGCCGTTGTCGGAGGTGAACAGGACGATGGTGTTGTCGTCCAGCCCCAGGTCGCGCAGCGTGTCGAGGATGGCGCCGGTGGTGAAGTCGAGGTGCGCCACGGCGGCGCCGTAGGGGCCGTTGCGGGACGCGGCGTGGTAGTTCATCGGGGTGTAGATCGGCACGTGCACGTACATGTGCGCGAGGTACAGGAAGAACGGCCGGTCGCGGTTGTCGTGGATGAAGCGTAGCGCGTCGACCAGGTAGCGGTCGGTAAGGGACACTTGGTTGGGGTCGGTTTCCACCACCTTGTCCCGCCGCATCAGCATGAGCGGCGGAAACGGCTTCTGGCCCGGGATGCGCAGGTCGGGCAGCATGTCGTTGCTGTAGGGCAGGCCGAACCAGTCGTCGAAGCCGTGCCGGTCGGGCAGGAACTCCGGCTGGTCGCCGAGGTGCCACTTGCCCACCATCTTGGTGGCGTAGCCCTGCCGGCGCAGCAGGGAGGCGATGGTCACTTCATCGGGGGACAGCCCGATCGGATCGCCGGGCAGCAGGACCACGAAGCTCTCGCCGCTGTCGAGCCCGACGCGCTTCGGGTAGCAGCCGGTGAGCAGGCCGGCGCGTGACGGCGAGCACACCGGCGAGGGCACGTAGAAGTTGGTGAAGCGGGTGCCCTCCGCCGCCATGCCGTCCAGGCGCGGCGTGTCATGGTCGCGCGACCCGTAGCAGCCCAGGTCGCCGTAGCCGAGATCGTCGCAGAAGATGACCACGAAGTTGGGGGTGCGCGGTTGATCGGAACCGGGTTGCTGCGCCATGCGGCCTCCTGTGGCAGCTCGTGGCGCATCCACGGCTGCGTCGAACGCGGTGACGCGGCCCGGCTGGGCTGCGGTGCTCCCCGCACACGTCGCGCCTGGCCAGCCGGGCGCCTCGCCGCTGTCGGTGCGACGCCGGGTTCCACCGCTGGCTGCTACGTCACCGAGCCTACCACAAGGCGGTGCGTCCGGGGTAACGCGGACGGGACGGCGCTGGACCGTGTTGCGGCGCCGCGCCGCCGCGGCGGTGGGAGCAGGTGGGAGCGGTCGATTGTTGACTGTTTCGGTACAAGCTGTCTCTAATCGTTTCCGAGGAGACTATCGGATGAATTGCAGCAAGAGGATCCTGGCAGCGGCACTGGTGGCGGTGGCCGCTGTTGCGGCGCCGGTGGTGGCGTTGGCGGACATGGCCGCCGCGGAGATGATCGACACCGGTGGCGCCGTGATCGGCAAGGCCACGTTCGAGCAGACGCCGCACGGCGTACTGATGAACGTCGAGGTTGCGGGACTGCCGCCCGGGGCGCATGGCATCCACCTGCACGCCGTCGGCGCCTGCACGCCGGATTTCACGGCGGCAACCGGACACATCAACCCGGACGGGGTGCCGCACGGCCTGCGCAACCCGGACGGCCCGGACCACGGCGACCTCCCCAACCTGTTCGTGCACGCCGACGGCTCCGCGCGGGCGGAGTTCTTCACCGTCCTGGTATCGGTGGCCGGCGGCGACATGCCGGCGCTGCTGGACGAGGACGGCTCGGCGGTGATCATTCACGAGAATCCTGACGACCACCTCACGCAGCCGATCGGCGGCGCCGGCGGCCGCATATCATGCGGCGTAATAGAGGCAATGTGACGCCATGCCCGGTGCCCAAGACCCGCGTGGCGGGGGCGGTAGGATGGTGCCGGGCTGCCAGGGAGGCTCGATGATGGCCGTGCACGACATCGTCATGCAGTTGAACGTGATGGGCTGGTACGACGTATTCGTGAATGACACCGTGCGCGGCTTCGCGGGCATGCGGCGGCGCGGACGCAGCGAAGCGGGCTGAGGCGCGCGCCGCCGGCAGCGCGGTCACGCTCCCGGCTCGCCGGCAACGGCGGCGGCGTCCCGTGGCGAACTTGCATTGCCGGGCCGGGGGGGTATGATGAGGGCGGTCCTCACCCGCTTCGGCAGGCTGGACCACAGTATTCGGGGAGGTTCCCATGAGAGTGGTACGTTCATTCATGCTCGTCGCGTCGCTGGTGGCGCTGGGCACGGTGCCGGCGTTCGCCGCCGCGGCGTCCGAGGAGTCGGCGGGAGACACGGCGGCCGCGTCCGCGGCCGTTGCCGGTACCGACGTCGTCAAGGTGGCGGGGCGGTACACGGTAAAGGAGAGCTGGCTGCTTGCGCCCACGGCGTCGCAGGTGGGCATTACCACGTTCAGCGAGGCGCCGATGCTGGCCGCCATGGTGCAGAGCGGGGAGCTGCCGCCGGTAACCGAGCGGCTGCCGGACGATCCGCTGGTGCTGGAGCCGTACGAGCAGACCGGCGTCTACGGCGGCGAGCTGCGGGCGGCGCGCACCGGGCCGTCCGACTGGGGCGACATGCACCGCGGCCGCAAGGCGTTCCTGTTCCGGGCCGATCCGACGCTCAACGAAGCGATCCCGTACGCCGCCAAGGGGTGGGAGATGTCGGACGACCAGACCGTGCTCACCATCCACCTGCGCGAGGGGATGAAGTGGTCGGACGGCGAGCCGTTTACCACCGCGGACTTCACGTGGATCTATGACAATGTGTTCCTGGACTACGATATTCCGTTCAGCACCCGCAACAGGTTCTCCGCGGGGGGCGAAATCGCCGACTGGGAGGCGGAGGGTGACTACACGCTGGTCATCACGTTCCCCGCTCCGATCACGCTCAACACCCGGACCCTGCTGCTGAACTGGTCCCTGGTGCAGTCGGGCCGGTTGTTCACCCCGGCGCACCACATGCGGCAGTTCCATCCCGCGTTCAACGCCGAAGCGGAGAAGCTGGCCGAGGAGGACGGCCACGACAACTGGATCGCCGGCCTGCTGGCGCGCATGTCCGGCTCGCCCTCGCTGAAGCACCCGCGCCCGGAGTTGGCGCCGTGGGTTCAGGAGCGGCGCGATTCGACCGCCATCTTCTTTACCCGCAACCCCTACTTCTTCGCGGTCGACGGCGTCGGCAATCAGCTTCCCTACATCGACCGCGTCAAGGCGTCGTTCTTCGCCGACAAGCAGGTGGCGATCCTCGCCATGATGCAGGGCAAGGTGGACCTCGGCGGGCGCCTCACCGATCCGGGCAGCTTTCCGCTGTACAAGGAGAACGAGGAGATCGGCGACTACCGCGTGCTGGAGTGGCAGGACACCAAGGACTCGCGCGTCACGTTCGGGTTCAACCTGAACCACCCGGACCCGGTGAAGGGCCCGATCTTCCTGGACAAGCGGTTCCGGCAGGCGATGTCGCTGGCGATGAACCGCGAGGAGATCAACCAGTTCGTGTTCCTGGGCATGGCGACGCCGCAGCAGTACACCGTGGACGCCGGCGCGGCGTTCTACAACCCGGATTGGGCGCGCTCCTACGCCGATTACGATCCGCAAGGGGCGATGGCGCTGCTCGACGAGATGGGCATGACCGACCGCGACGGCGACGGCTGGCGCGAGGCCCCCGGCGGCGAGGAGTTCATCCTGGAGATGCGCCCGCACACCAGCTCCGTGATCGGCACCATGGGCGACAACGTCAGCGAGTTGGCGCAGGCGTACTGGAACGAGATCGGCATCAGGACCAACTACAAGCAGGTGTCGGAGGAACTGTGGTTGGAGCAGGTGCTCGCCAACGAGCTGGACCTGTCGATCTGGATTTCGCAGTCGTCCCTGCCGGGACGCATCGGGCTGCCCCACATCGGCGAAGGCATCGTGGCGTACGCGCCCGAGTGGCACCAATGGCTCCGTCATCAACTGTGGATCGAGGGCGGCCGGAAAGGCGAGGAGCCGGCCGCGGGAGTCGAGCCGACCGGTGAGTGGGGACACTACATCGACCTGTGGCGGCAGTGGGTCGCCGCGCCCAACGCCGAGGAATTCAACCGGGTCGGCACCGAGCTGTGGGATTTTCAGGCCGAGAATCTCGGCAACCTCGGCACGGTGGCGAAGGTGGTGCGTCCGATCATCATCAACAACCGGGTCCGCAACGTGCCGGAGGTGCTGCCGTTCTCGTTCGCCAGCTTCCTGTGGGTGCAGGCCGCGCCCGCCCAGTGGTACATCGAGGAGTAGCGCACACCCGCATTCCTCGCATGAACGCCGCACCTGCTTCCGGGAGGGTGCGGCGTTCTTTTTTTCTGGATGCCGTCCGTGACCTTGATTCTCCTCCACCGTGAATCATAGAATGAATCTGTATGAGTCGTGATCTGACTCGCCCGGGAGCAAGCCATGCATCAATTAACCGTACGAGGATTCGAGCCTGAGTTGGCCGACCGCATCCGCAAGCTCGCGCAGCAAGAACGAATCTCACTGAATCAGGCGGTACTGCGCCTCCTGCGGCGCGGAGCCGGTCTCGAAACGGATCAGGCGGGCGACGACACGGTGGGGACCTCTCTGGATCAATTCATTGGGAGCTGGACAGGCCGGCAGGCGGACGAGATGGACCGGGCGCTGACGGACTTCGAGAGCATCGACGAGTCGATGTGGTCATGAGGGTGGCGCTCGACTCCAATGTGTACTCACTGATGTTCCGTGGGCATCCC
Organism: Spirochaetaceae bacterium; assembly: GCA_028821475.1. Lineage (GTDB taxonomy): Bacteria > Spirochaetota > Spirochaetia > SZUA-6 > Bin103 > Bin103. Next base: position 18,319 of record JAPPGB010000133.1, on the reverse strand, counting down.
TTGGTTGCCGAGATCGTTCGGCGATCTCAGGAAGTGGTGATGTCCGCGGTCGTGATCGGGGAACTACTCTACGGGTATCGGTACGGCTCGCGCATGGCTCGGAATCTGCGCGAACTCGATGACTTCCTGGCCAATCCATACGTGACCCTGGTGTCGGTAAGTCGGACTACGGCGGACCGCTACTCGCGGATAGCGACAGCGCTGCGAGCGAAGGGCCGGCCCATACCGACCAACGACATCTGGATAGCCGCTCATGCGATGGAGACCGGAACCGAGCTGATTTCCTCCGACGGACACTTCAAGGACGTTGATGGGCTGGCTTGGGTTCACGTCCCGGTCGAGTAACAAGAGCAGGCCGGACACCGGCCGGCGTGTTGCGTCAGCGGCTGTCGGCAAGTGGGACGACTGCCGAGCGCGGGTCAAAGCTGACGGTAACCGGGGCGCCGGCGGCCGGGAGGGTACGGCCGGCCGGTACCAGCACCTGCAGTGAAGTGCTTCCCACGGTGATCGTGGCGAGGGCGGCGATGCCGCGGAATGACGTGTCCCGCAGCGTGCCGTACAAGGTGTGCCGGGGGCCGGCCGCGCCGGCCGCGGCGGGGTGGCCGGAAGGTTGCGGGCCGAGGTCGGTGGTGGCCAGACTGATCCGCTCCGGGCGGAGCAGGACGGTGCCGCGTTCGCCGGGCCCGGCGGGGCCTGCGTAGGGCAGCAGGCCGATCCCGGTTTCGAGCAGCCGCGGGCGAGTGTGTCCGGTGGCCGGCAGGCCGCCGCCCGCGGGTGAGCCTGCGCCGTCCGGGGGGCTGCTGCCGGCTTGCGGGTCGGCGCGATCCGACGCGGCCGTACGTTCCGAGCCGGCGGCAAGTACCTTGCCGGACAGGATGTTGGCGCGGCCGAGGAAGCGGGCCACGAATACGCTGGCCGGGCGCTCATAAAGGGCGCGCGGGGTGCCGACCTGGACGACGCGGCCGGCGCGCATCACCGCCACCCGGTCCGAAACGGCGAGCGCTTCCTCCAGGTCGTGGGTCACGAACAGGGCGGTCTGGCGCAGCCGGCGCAGGATGCGCGGCAGGTCGACCAGGAGCTGCTCGCGCAGCGGGCGGTCGAGGCCGGACAGCGGCTCGTCCAGCATCAGCAGGCGCGGGTGCGGCGCCAGGGCACGCGCCAGCGCCACCCGCTGCGCCTCGCCGCCGGACAGGGAGTCCACCGGCCGCCGGCTGAAGCCGCTCAGCCCCACCAGATCCAGCAGTTCCGCCACCCTCCGGCCGCGCTCGGCGGCGCCGCCGTGCCGCGTGCGCGGCTGCATGCGCAGCCCGAATGCGACGTTGCGCGCCACCTCCAGGTGCGGAAAAAGCGCCTGGTCCTGGAACACCAGCCCGAAGCCGCGCCGGTGCGCGGGGGTGGCGGCCAGCGACCGGCCCTGCCAGCGCACGTCCCCGGCGTGCGGTTGCAGTCCGGCGATCACCCGTAGCAGGGTGGTCTTGCCGCAGCCGCTCGGCCCGAGCAGGGCGACGATCTCGCCGGCGCCGGCGGTCAGCGACACGTCTTCCAGCACCGCGGTTCCGCCAAGTTGCACGCTCACGTGACGTACCTCCAGCGCGTCTCCCCCGCCAGCTTCCGGCGAGCCGGGATCGTCGCCATTCCGGCCCCTTGCGGCATCCTGATCCCTGTCGATCGTGGCATCCATCAGAAGTCGCGCGCGGTGGCGACGCGCAGCCGTTCGATGGCGGCAATGCTGAACGCGGTGGTGAGCATCAGGACAGTGGCCAGCGCCATGCCCTGGCCGTAGTTGGCGGCGCCGGGGCGCGACAGTGAGCGGAAGATCGCGGTAGTGATGGTGGGCAGCTCGGGACGCGCGATCAGCGCGCTGGCGCCGAATTCGCCGAGCGAGATGGCGGCCGCGAACAGCGCCGCGCTGGCCACGGCGCGGCCGAGCACCGGCAACTCCACGTGGATGAAGCGCCGCGCCGGCGAGGCGCCGAGCACGGCGGCGGCCTCGCGCAGGCGCGCCGGCACCGCTTGCAGCCCGCCGACCAGCGAACGGAACACCAGCGGCAGCGCCACCAAGGTGTGCGCCACCGGCAGCAGCACCGGCGAGGCACGCAGGTCGAAGCCCGGCAGCCCGAGGGCGAGGATGAATCCGAAGCCGATGGTGACCGGCGAGGTGCCCAGTGGCAGCATCACGACGACGTCGACCAGCCGCTGCAGCCACGCGCGCCGCACGCCGATCGCCGCCCAGGCCGCCGGCAGCCCCACCGCCAGGCTGAGCAGGGCGGTCAGTACGGCGAACAGCAGCGAGTTGCGGATCGCCAGCAGCGGCGGCACGGTGAGGGCCGCGCCGCGCGGGCGGCTGCCGAGACGGGTGAACAGGGCCAGGGTGAGCCGCCCGTCCTCAACCGAGAACAGCGCGCGCAGCGCCAGCGCCGCCAGCGGCACCACCAGCCACACCAGCAGCGCGCCGATCGTGAGCGCCACCAGCAGCCGTTCGCGGCCGGACACCGGCCGGCGCTCGTGGGTGGCGGCGCGGCCGAGCCGGGCGGTGGCGCCGTAGCGGACGGCGGCTCCGCTGTATGCGGTGGTGACCAGCGCGGTGAGCAGGAGCTGCAGCAGCGACAGCACCGCCGCCGCGCGCAGGTCGAACAGGGTGACGGTCTGCAGGTAGATCTCCACCTCCAGGGTGGCGAAGCGCCCGGCGCCGAGCAGCAGTACCACCCCGAACGAGGTGAAGTCGAACAGGAACACCAGCAGTGCGGCGGCGACGATGGGCCGGGTCAGCAGCGGCAGGGTGACCGTGCGCCAGCGCCGTAGCGGCCCGGCGCCGAGCACCGCCGCGGTCTCGGTGACACGCGGATGCATCTGCGCCCAGGCATCGCCCACCAGCCGCACCACCAGCGCGGTGTTGAAGAACACGTGGGCGGCGACGATCGCGCCCGCGGTGCCGGTGAAGTGGAGCGGCGCCAGCGCCAGGGCCGGCAGCGCCTGGTTCACCAAGCCGCGCGGCCCGAGCAGCGCCTGCCAGGCCGCCGCCACCACCAGCGTGGGCAGCACGAACGGTACCAGCGTGATGGTGCGCAGCAGGCGCTTGCCGGGAAACCGGTAACGTGCGAACACGTAGGCGGCCGGCAGGCCGATCGCCAGCGTGCACAGGGTCGAGACCGCGGCCTGCCAGGTGCTGAACCAGAGCGCGCGCAGCGTGGTGGCGGCGGTCAGGATCTGCCGGATGCCGATGCCCTCGTCCGCCGGGCTGCCGAGCCCGCGCGCGATGATGGCGGCCAGGGGGTAGAGGTAGAACAGGCCCAGGAACGCCAGCGGCAGGAGCCACAGCCACGGCCTGCCGCCGGGCCGGTCGAATCCCGCCTGCCCGGCCGGCGCCCGCGGTGCGCTCCGGTCCGCCAGCGTGGCGCCGCGCAAGTCCTTACCTGCGCGCCGCGCGCCGCCGCGCGGTTACGCCACCCGCCGCCGTGGCCATCGCTCAACCCGGCGCCGAGGCGTGGCCGAGACAGGCGAATCGGCCTGCCCCGGCCCGGGTCACCGCCGTGGAGTGCACTGCTACCGCGCCATCGCTTCGCGCCACTGGCGGATCCAGCGCTCGCGGTGTTCGGCGATGGCGGCCGGTTCGACGTGCGCGGGGCGCTCGGGAATCGTCAGGAAGCGTTCGAACTCGGGCGCCAGGGGAGTGTCGGCGATGACCGGGAACACGAACATGTTGAGCGGCAGCGACGCCTGGAAGCTGGGCTCCAGCATGAAGTCGATCCAGCGCTCAGCCAGCTCGCGGCGCGGCGTGCCGGCCAGGATGCCGGCGAACTCGATCTGCCGGAAGCAGCTCTGGTCGCCGACCATCACCCCGGTGGTGGGCGCGTCTATCGGGGTCTCGGCGTAGATCACCTCGAACGGCGGGCTGGAACCGTAGGACACCACCAGCGGGCGGTCGCCGGCGCTGGTACCGCCGCTGAACTCGGCGAAGTAGGCCGTCTCCCAGTCGGGGGCCACGCGCACGCCATTGTTCTGCAGCTCGCGCCAGTAGTCCAGGTAGCCGGGATCGCCGAAGCGGCCGATGGTGGCCAGCAGGAAGGCGAGGCCGGGCGACGAGGCGGCCGGGTTCTGGACCACCAGCAGGTCGACGTAGGCGGGATCGGCCAGGTCTTCCAGCGTGTGCGGCGGCTCAAGTCCGGCCTCCTCGAACCAGGTGATGTCGTAGTTCACGCACACGTCGCCGAAGTCGATCGGCGTGGCGTGGCCGGTGGCATCGAGGCGCAGCTCGGCGGCGATGCCGGCCAGGGCCGCGGGCTCGTAGGGCTCGAATACGCCTTCCTCGAGCGCCCGGCTCAGGAACGCGTTGTCAACGCCGTACAGCACGTCGGCGAGCGGGTTGCCCTTGGCCAGAATGGCACGGTTGAGCGAGGAGCCGGCGTCGCCGGCCAGCAGGACGCTGACCTTGGCGCCGTAGCGCTCCTCGAACTCGGCCAGCACCTCCTCGGGAACGACGGTCGAGTCGTGGCCCATCACGGTGAGCACGTCGGGTTCTTCCCTGGCCGGCTCCGCACCGATGTGAGCCGCGCACGGCAGTACAAGCAGGCACGGCAATACGAACAGATAACGCATGAATTCCTCCCGCCGGGGAGTGAAATGACTGATGGACAGGCTGCGGGTGGGCGATGAGCTTCCTCCGCCGGCATTACCCGGATCAGGTGTATACGAGTCGAAAGCTTTGAGGTCGGCGCCCGGCGCCTCATCCCACGGCTCTCCTCTCAGCTTGGCAACACCAAGCTCCCCGGTCTGTCCGCACATACTAAGCCACCCTCCGGCAAAGGGTCAACCGTGGCTGTGGATAGTTTCCAGAATCCACTCACAATACTGCGTTGGCAACACCATAGACGGGAACTGCTACACTTGACAAGGGGACCTGAGGGTATACAGTGGAATTAGTGTGTATGCTCGCGATATATTATGTCTGTATTGTGGATCTGTCGACAGAAAGGGGAGGGCCTGATGAAGAGTACCGATGAACTCACGAGGGAGATCGGGGCGCTGCGGAAGCGCATCTCGGACCTGAGCGGCGCGGTGCTACGCATCAGCGCAAGCCTCGACGTCGACACCGTCCTGAAGGAGATCGCGGAAAACGCCCGCACCCTTACCGGTGCCCGCGTCGCCGCGATCACCGCCTTGGACGACGCCGGGCGGGTCGACTACGTGACCTCTGGCCTCACCGCGGACGAGGAGCGCGAGTTGATCGAGTGGCCGGACGGGCTGCGGCTGTTCGAGCACTTGAGAAATCTGCCCGCGCCGCTGCGGGTGTCCGACCTGCGCGGCTACGTGCGCTCGCTCGGTTTCTCGTCGGAGGTCATTTTCGTGGACACCTTCCTGGGAACGTCGATTCGCCATCGGAACGTGCAGGCCGGCTCGTTTTTCCTCGGCAAGAAGGAAGGCGGACAGGAGTTCACCAAGGAGGACGAGGAGGTGCTGGTAATGTTCGCCGCGCAGGCGGCGACGGCGATCGCGAACGCTCGCACGTACCGTGCCGAGCAGCGCGTGCGGGCCGACCTGGAGGCGCTGATCAACACCTCGCCGGTGGGGGTCGTGGTGATCGACGCCAGAACCGCCCGCCTGGTGTCGATCAACCGGGAGGCAAGGCGGATCGTGGCCGGGCTGATCGATCCGGGCCAGACCGTGGAGGAACTGCTGCACGTGTTGATCTTCCGGCTCGCCGACGGGCAGGAAGTCTCGCTCAACGAGTTCCCGCTGGCGACGGTGCTCAGCAACGCCCCCACGGTCCGCGCCGAAGAGGTGGTGCTGTCGGTGCGCGACGGCCGCAGTGTCACGGTGCTGATCAACGCCACGCCGATCAAGTTCGAGGGCGATGCGGTTCAGTCATTGGTGGTGACGATGCAGGACCTGGGGCCACTGCAGGAGCTGGAGCGGCAGCGGGCGGAGTTCCTGGGGATGGTGAGCCACGAGCTGCGGGCACCGTTGAGCTCCGTGAAGGGGCTGGCCGCCACCGCGCTCGGCAACTCGCGGGTCGCGGATCCGGCCGAGGTACGCCAGTTCTTCCGGATCATCGAGCAGCAGGCCGATCACATGGACGGCCTCATCAGAGATCTGCTCGATGTCGGACGCATCGACACGGGCACGCTTTCGGTGGACCCTGAACCGGCGGAGGTGACGGCGCTTGTGGACCAGGCGCGGAGCACGTTCCTGAGCGGCGGCGCTCGGCACGTGCTGAACATCGACCTGCCGGTGGACCTGCCGCCGGTGATGGCGGACAAGCGACGGATCGTACAAGTCCTGAACAACCTGTTTTCCAACGCGGCGCAGCACTCTCCCGAGTCCTGTCCGATTCGGGTCGAGGCGGTGCACGATGGCGCCGAGGTAGCGATCTCGGTGTCCGACGAAGGCAGTGGGGTGACGCCGGATCGGCTGCGGCATCTGTTCCGCAAGCACACCGTTGTCGACGACAGAGGAGCGCGCAGGCGGGGGGCCGGTCTCGGGCTGGCCATCTGCAAGGGGCTGGTGGAGGCCCACGGAGGGCGCATCCGGGCCCAGAGTCCCGGGCCGGACCGAGGGACGCGGTTCACCTTCACGCTTCCGGTAGTCGACGAGGCCGGCGATGGCGCCTCACCGCTGCGGTCGCGTCTGACTCGCGATGGCCGCAAGCGTACCGGCATACTCGTCGTGGACGACGACCCGCTGACGCTGCATTACGTCCGGGACGCTCTCACCGCGGCCGGCTACACGGCTACGGGGACCGGAGATCCGCAGGAGGCGCTGCACATGATCACGACAAGAAGGCCCCAGCTCCTGGTGCTCGACCTGGTGTTGCCTGGCATGGATGGCATCGAGTTGATGGAATCGATCCCGGAGATGGCGGACATTCCGGTCATCTTTCTGTCCGCCTACGGACGTGAGGAGACGATTGCCAGGGCTCTGGAGGCGGGAGCCGCGGACTACATAGTCAAGCCGTTCTCGCCGACGGAGCTGACGGCGAGGGTCCGAGCCGCGCTGCGCAGGCGGACCAAGCCGGACCCGTTCGTGGTGGCGGAGCTGGCAATCGACTACCAGAAGCGCCACGTGACCGTGGCCGGCCGACCGGTGCGGCTGACCGCGACCGAGTACGAGTTGCTGCGGGTGCTCTCGGTCAACGCGGGCCGGGTATTGACCTACGAATCACTGGTCAGGCAGATCTGGGGACAGCGGGAGGATACCGAACCGGTGCGGACGTTCGTGAAGAAGCTGCGCGGCAAGCTCGGCGACAACTCGGCAACCCCGACCTACATCTTCAACGAGCGTGGGGTCGGCTACCGCATGGCCGCACCGGGCGACGAGTAGAGGTTGACGCCGCACCCGGCATTCGAGACCTGGGCAGGCTGTACTGCCGCATTCACTCCGAGGAGAGCTTGGGCGGGCGCGGGCTGACCGGTCCCCGGCCACGACGTCGACGCCCCTGAGGCGGCGGCAGCAGCGCTTCGACCTGGCGCGCGGCGGCGTGCAGCACCGGTTTGCTCCGCAGCAGCAGGTGCGTGCCGAGGAACAGACCGAGCAGAGCCCAAGCCGCCTGGGCAGCGTCAACGTCGCTGTCGACCTCGCCCACCGCCTGTGCGCGTTCGATCCCACGACGAATGTTCTGTTCGAGAACCGCGACTTCGTCCTGGACCAAGGCAGACACCTCCGGATCGTTGGGCACAAGCTCGAGTGCCGCCCTGATGAGCAGAATGCCGCCAGGTGGCGTGGCGCCGCCGCCCTCCACGAATGTCGACTCGAACAGGTCGACGATCGCCTTGCGCGGCGCGGCGGCCGTCTCCAGGCCCGGCATCCGCTCCGTCCGGTACGCCTGCGCGTCCCGCCGCAGGCCACTCAGGAACAAGGTACGCTTGTCACCGAACGTAGCGTACAAGCTGCTCCGGCTGACCCCGATATGCTCCGCGATCTTGCCCATGTGCGTGGATCCATAGCCGCGTGCCCGGAATACCTCCATCGCCTTGGTCAGTGCCCACTCGGGGTCGAATGTCTTTGTTCTCGGCATACCGTCTCTCGAAATTGAAGTAGTGGAAGGCCGAATCATAGAATTTGATCGTGAACACACTGTGCACTATTGTGCTATTATAGTGGCGAATTTGTGGATTTCCGGGCTGATGTCGCGTGCTGAGATGGATCGACATCACGCGGCGCCGCGCCGCGCGGTCGCGCCGTTCTTCCGGGAGTAACGAGCGACGGGATGATGAAGAGCAGAGAAGAACTCAGCCTGCAGAACAGAGCGCTACCGGACCGTATACCGAGCCTGAGCCGGGCTGACCTGGAGACGTTGATCGATACCTCGCCGGTGGGAGTCGTGGTGCTCGACGCCCGAACCGGCCATCCGGTGTCCTGCAATCGGGAAGCGAGGCGGATCGTTTCGGGCTTGCTCGACCCCGGGCAGACCGTGGAAGAGCTGTTGCCGGCAACGACGTGCCGGTTCGCCGACGGGCGGGAGGTGGCGTTCGACCAGTTCCCGTTGGCGGTGGTCCTGAACAGCGCCGCCGCGGTGAGCGCCGAAGAGATCGCGCTCTCGGTACGCGGCGGAAGGAGCGTCAGGGCACTCATCAACGCGACGCCGATCAAGACCGAGGACAGCACGGTCCGGTCGGTGGTCGTGACGATGCAGGACCTCGGGCCACTGGACGAGTTGGAGCGCCGGCGGGCGGAGTTCCTGGACATGGTGAGCCACGAGTTGCGGGCACCGCTGAGTTCCATCAAGGGCCTGACCGCTACCGTGCTCGGCAACTTGGGGATCGTAGACCCGGCCGAGGTGCGGCAGTTCTTCCGAATCATCGCACAACAGGCCGATGACATGGACGGCCTCATCAGGGACTTGCTCGATGCCGGGCGTATCGAAACCGGCACGCTGTCCGTGGACCCGCAACTCGTTGATGCTGCCACGCTGGTGGACCATGCGAGGCGGACGTTCCTGAGCAGCGGTGCCCGGCACGTCCTGAAGATCGACCTGGCGCCGGACCTGCCGCGGGTGATGGCCGACGAGCTGCGCATCGCGCAAGTCCTGAACAACCTGTTCTCCTACGCGGCCGGCAACTCCCCGCAGTCTTCGCCCATTCGGGTCACCGCGCTGCAGGAAGGAACTGAGCTGGCGATCTCGGTAACCGGCGAAGGCGCGGGCGAGGCGCCCGACCGGTTGCCCCACCTGTTCCGGAAACACGCTGCCACCGGCGGCGGCAGGGGAACGAGGGGCCGCGACCGACTCCTCGGCCTGGTTGTCTGCAGGGGGCTGGTGGAGGCCCACGGCGGCCGCATCCGCGCCGAGAGCCTGGGGCCGGGCCGGGGGACGCGGATCATATTCACGCTGCCAGCGGTCGAAGACACCGGAGGGCGAACCTCGCCGCCGTGTGCGGCTTCGCCTCGCGGTGAGGAGCGTGCCCGGATACTCGTTGTCGATGACGACCCGCTGACGTTGCGCATTGTCCGTCAAGCCCTGGTCAGTGCCGGATTCGCAACGTCGGTGACCGGCGATCCGCGAGAGTTGTCGCACCTCATCAGCACAAGAAGGCCACAGTTGGTACTGCTCGACCTGGTGTTCCCGGATGTCGACGGCATCGAACTGATGGAGTCCGTCCCCGCGCTGGCCGACCTTCCGGTCATCTTCATTTCCGGCTATGGACGGGACGAGACGATCGCCAGGGCATTGGAGGCGGGCGCCGCCGACTACATCGTCAAGCCGTTCTCGGCGACGGAGTTGACGGCGCGCGTCCGGGCCGCCCTGCGCAAGCGGAACAGCCCCGCACCATTCCTGGTAGCGGACCTGGCGATCGACTACGAGATGCGGCGAGTGACCGTCGCAGGCCGTACCGTGCGATTGACCGTGACCGAGTACGAGCTGCTGCGCGTGCTCTCGGTCAACGCGGGGCGCGTATTGACCTACGACTCGCTGCTGCGGCAGATCTGGGGAGAACGGGTGACCGCCGGTTCCGAACCGGTGCGAACGTTCGTGAAGAAGCTGCGCGGCAAGCTGGGCGATGACCCGGCATGCCCGACGTACATCTTCAACGAACGCGGGGTCGGCTACCGAATGGCGGTGCCGGACGATCGATGAAGATGTCGCCCCGAGGTAGCGGTCGCCTTCGCATCATGCCGTTCGTGTTTGACGCGGGAAGCAAGGCCGTGATCAGCCGTGATCAGCCGTGATCACTGTGGCAGTGGCGCGGACGGCGGGGGCATGCGGTAACCGACGCCGCGCACGTTCAACACCCAGGTTGGTGTCGCGGCGTCGTCACCGAGCTTCGCCCGGAGCTTCTTCACGAAGTTGCGTACCAGGTTGACATCGCCGGTGTCGCGCTCGCCCCAAATCTGGCGCAGCAGCGCATCGTAGGTTACGACCCGTCCCGCTCTGCGCGCCAGCGTGCTCAGCAGCTCGTACTCGGTCGCAGTGAGCACCACCTCACGCTCGCCGACCGTCACCCGCCGCTGCTCGTAGTGAATGGCGAGTTCGCCGAGCGCAAACGGTTCAGGTTCGGCGTGCCTGCGCAGCGCCGCCCGAACTCGGGCCGTCAACTCCGTCGCCGAGAACGGCTTGACGATGTAGTCGGCGGCGCCCGCCTCCAATGCCCTGGCGATCGTCTCGTCGCGTCCGTACCCCGAGATGAAGACGACCGGCAGATCGTCGAGTTCCGGCACGCGTTCCATCAGTTCGATGCCGTCGGTCCCCGGGAGCATCAAGTCGAGCAGGACAAGTTGAGGCTGCTCCGTGCGGATGATGTGCGACAGTGAGGCGTGGTCACCGGTCACGAGCGGCGAGTAGTGCGCGGCGGTGAGCGCGTCGCGCACGTAGCGCAGCGTCTGCGGGTCGTCATCCACCACCAGGACGCGAGCGCGTTCCTGCGACGCCCGAGACCGGGGTGGGCGGCGAGGATCGACGGCTGCCGAGCCGGCGGCGTCGACGTGCTCGGTCACCGGCACGGTGAACGTGAACTGCGCGCCTTGCCCGGCGCCGTCGCTCTCGGCCCAGATCCGGCCCCCGTGCGCCTCCACCAGTCCCTTGCAGATGACCAGCCCGAGGCCGGTGCCGCCCTTGTCGCGAAGCCCGCCGCTTCCGGCGCCGCCGGCGCCCCGTTGGAACAGTCGCGGCAGCAGCTCCGGCGGCACTCCCCGGCCTTCATCCGAAACCGAAATGGCGACGTGAAAGCCGCGGCGCACCGCGCCGACCCGGATCGGGGAAGACTCGGGAGAGCACCTCGCGGCGTTCGAGAGGAGGTTGTTCAGCACCTGCACGATGCGTCGCCGATCGGCCATGACCGGTGGCAGGTCGAGCGGCAGGTCGATCAGCACGGTGTGCGGGCCGCCTCCGCTCAGGAACGTGTTGCGCGCCCGGTCCACCAGGTCGGCCACCTCGGATGACTCGGGCGATACCGACAGCGTGCCGGAGTCGATGCGGCCGGCGTCGAGCAAGTCGCCGATGAGGCCGCGCATGCGTTCCGCTTGATCATGGATGATCCGGAAGTACTCATGGCGTTCGGCCGGGTCGAGCTCCGGCGCCGCCTCCAACAGGATGTCGACCGAGCCCTTGATGGCGGTGAGCGGCGCTCGCAACTCGTGGCTCACCATCCCGAGGAACTCGGCGCGGAGGCGTTCCAGCTCATCGAGCGGGGCCAGGTCCTGCATGGTGATCACCACCGACTCTACCGCGCCTTCCTCGGACTGGATCGGTGTACAGTTGACCAGAGTCCTGACGCTGCGCCCGTCCGGAACCGAGAGCACGATCTCCTCCGCGCGCACCGTGTCGATGTTGCTGGACTGCACTGCCATCGAGAATTCGGCGAAGGCGATCTCGCGGCCGTCCGCGCGCCGGCACGTGATGGACTCCAACAGCTCTTCGACCGGACGCCCCGGCGAGCGCAGGCTTTCCACGATGCGCCGCGCCTCCCGATTGGACCACGTCGGGTGGCCGGTTCCGGCGTTGAACACCACGACGCCCATCGGCGAGGTTTCGACCAACGCTTCCAGGTCGGCCCGCGCGCGTTGCTCGTCGCGGTGGGTGCGAGCGTTGGCGATCGCCGTCGCTGCCAACGAGGCAAACATCACGAGTACCTTTTCGTCCTCGGTCGTGAACTCCGGCGCGCCTTCCTTCTCGGCGAGAAACAGTTGGCCGACCTGCATGCCGCGGTGTCGGATCGGCGTTCCCTGGAACGTCTTCGAGCGCATCAGGTCCGGGGAGTAGCCGAGCGAGCGGACGAACGCGGGCAGGTCCGACAGGCGTATCGGTCCCGGCAGGTCACGCAGGTGCTCCCAGAGCTTGGGCCCGTCCGGCCAGGCCGCGAACTCGGCGTGCTCCTCCGCCGTGAAGCCGGAGCTGACGTACTCCTGCAACTGTCCCTGCTCGTCGTTGGTAGTGATCACGCCGTAGCGGGCGCCGGTGAGAGTGCGCGCGCTGTCGACGACCTCCTGCAGGACGGTGGTCACGTCGAGGGTCGCGCTGATGCGCAGAATCGCGGAGCTGAGCGTGGAGATGCGCTCGCGAAGCGCCTTGAGTTCCTGGTTTGGGTCCATGGCTTGATGCAAGTAGTCTCTCCTTCGCGTCCTCGATCCAAGCACCACCCGGGCCTTGGCACGTTTACGCACACGGTTACGCAAAAAATAGCTATTACCGCGAAAACGGATATGTGGTAAGGCTACTATCAATTCCTGATCGATGCTACCACGGGGCGCGCCCCACCGGCGCGCCGCTCACGGCGGCAGGGGTTGGCCGCGGCACAGCCGGCACGGCGCCCGCGTTCGACTCCTGCGCGGGCGCTCGCCTGCGCCCCCTTGCTCCCAACAAGACACTGAACGAACACTTCCGGGCCTCCTTCGTCCATGGTTTGGTGACGAAAGAGAAGCTACAACGCCCCCGCGGCCGCGCCGATGATGAAAGCAGGGCGGGCGCACATGCCGCGACTTCCAGCGAAACTGACCGGGGAGCTATCCGATCCGACATCGCGGCGCGCGCCCGCCCCATTTCTCTTCCGGAGGCAGCACGGAGGGTGGCAGCTACCTCGGGCCAGGTACCGCCAGGTACCGCCGATCTGTTGTTCATGTCGGCACGAGCCCGTACCATACACGCTACCGTGAGTGCCGCGTCCACGACCTCGAACAGTGGCATAACCGTGCGCCCGGCTCGCGCGGCGGCCGACCGGAGGCGCTTCATCCGCTTTCCGTGGACGGTGTACCGCGGCATGGATGCCTGGGTGCCGCCGCTGATCAGCGACTTCAAGAAGAAGCTGGACACCGTGCGCAACCCGTTCTACGAGCATGCCGAGATCGAGCTGTTCCTGGCGCGCCGGAACGGCGCTCCGGCGGGCACGGTGGCGGCGATCATCGACCACCACTACAACAGCTTTCACGCCGAGCGCACCGGGTTCTTCGGGTTCTTCGAGGCGCTGAACGACGACGCGGTGGCGGGTGCGCTGTTCGACGCGGCGGCGGAGTGGGTGGCGGCGCGCGGCATGGAGCGCCTGCGCGGCCCCGTCAACCCGTCGACCGCCGAATCGATGGGCATCCTGCTGGACGCCTACGACCGGCCCCCGGCCATCATGATGGCCTACAACCCGCCCTACTACCCGCGCCTGCTGGAGAGTGCCGGGCTGAGCAAGGCCAAGGACATGGTGGCGCTGTACATGGCGGAGGAGGAGACGCCGGTGCCGCCCAAGGTGGCCCGCGTGGCGGAACTGGTGCGCCGCCGTCACAACGTGACCATCCGCAGCGCGGACCTCAAGCGGATCGACCGCGAGATGGCGCTGGTCAAGCTGATCTACAATGACGCCTGGACGAAGAACTGGGGGTTCGTGCCGTTCACCGACGCCGAGATCGACTACGCCGCCGCCGACCTGAAGATGGTGCTGGATCCGGACCTGGCGTTCTTCGCCTTCGTGGACGGCGAGCCGGCAGGCTTCTCGCTGGCGGTGCCCGACTTCAACCAGGTGCTGCGGCGCATGAACGGGCGGTTGTTTCCGGCAGGCGTGTTCAAGGTGCTCTGGTACAGGCGCCGGATCGACCTGCTGCGGGTGGTGCTGGCCGGGGTGCGCCACCGGTATCGCAACCTGGGGCTGGATGCGTTGTTCTACTACGAGACCTACACGCGCGGCACCGCCAAGGGGTTCAACCAGGGCGAGTTCTCGTGGGTGCTGGAGGACAACGTCGCCATGCGCACCACGCTGGAGAAGATGGGGGCGCGCGTCTACAAGCGCTATCGCATGTACGACAGACCGCTGCGGAATTCGTGAATCAACGCGCCGCGGCTGGCGCGGCAGGTACGGCGGTCACGGCGAGGCCGGCGCCGTCCTCCCGCACCTCGACCAGCAGGGTGCCGCGCACGGGGCCGGCGAGCAGCAGGTCGGTGACGTGGTCGGCCACCTCGCGCTGGAACAGGCGGGCGAGGGGGCGGGCGCCGTAGCGCGGCTCGTAGCCGCGTTCGGCCAGCCACTGCGCCGCGGCTGCGCTGAGCCGCACCTGGGCGCGGCTTCCGCGGCCCGCGGTGGAGCGGAGCTTGTCGTTGAGCCGGTCGACGTGGGTCGCCACGATGCGCCGCACGCTGTCCGGCTCCAGCGGCTGGAAGGTGACGATGGCGTCGAGCCGGTTGATGAACTCGGGGCGGAACAGGCGCTTGGCGGCGGCCTCGGCGGCCGAGGTGGGCACCGGCGCCGTACCGTCGTCGAAGCCGATGGTGGACGCGCTCATCTCCTCGCCGCCGGCGTTGGAGGTCATCGCCAGCACGGTGTGATGGAAGTCGGCGCGCCGGCCGTTGCCGTCGGTCAGGGTGGCGTGGTCCATGATCTGCAGCAGCAGGTCGAACAGGTCGGGATGCGCCTTCTCGATCTCGTCGAGCAGCACCACGGAGTAGGGCGCCTTGATCACGGCGTCGGTGAGGTAGCCGCCCTCATCGTAGCCCACGTAGCCGGGCGGCGCGCCGATCAGCCGCGAGACGGTGTGCTTTTCCTGGTACTCGCTCATGTCGATGCGGATCAGCTCCACGCCGAGGATGTCGGCGAGCTGCCGGGTCAGCTCGGTCTTGCCGACGCCGGTGGGGCCGGTGAGCAGAAACGCGCCGATCGGCTTGTCGGCGTCGCCGAGCCCGGCGCGGTTGCGCTTGATGGCGCGTGCGATGCGGTCGATCGCCTCGTCCTGGCCGAACACCCGCTGCCGCAGCCGCTCGGGAAGGTCGCGCAGCGCCTGCCGCCCGCCGCCCGATACCGCCGCCACCGGCCGTCCGCTGATGCCGGCCACCACCGCGGCGATCTCGGTGCGCGTGATGAGGTGGCGCCGGCCGGCGGGCGTGCGCGCACCAGGCGTCGCGGCCACATCCGCATCCGGATCCGCATCCGCATCCGTACCTGCACCGGCACCGGCGGCGTCGGCGCCGGACTGCTCGTCCGCCGCGGCACGCAGCTTGTGGCGTGAGCCGGCCTCGTCGATTACGTCGATCGCCTTGTCCGGCAGGCGCCGGTCGTGGATGTGCGCCGCCGCCAGCTCGGCCGCGCTGCCGAGCGCCGCGTCGCTGTAGCGCACGCCATGAAAGCTCTCGTAGCGGTCGCGCAGGCCGCGCAGGATCAGCACCGTATCGGCCACCGACGGCTCGGCCACCACGATCTTCTGGAAGCGCCGCGACAGCGCGTGGTCCTTCTCGAAGTGGCGGCGGTACTCCTCGTAGGTGGTGGAGCCGATACAGCGCAACTCGCCGCCGCCGAGCACCGGCTTGAGGATGTTGGAGGCGTCCATGGAACCGCCGGAGGTGGCGCCGGCGCCCACGATGGTGTGGATTTCGTCGATGAACAGGATGGTGCCGGGCTGTTCGCGCAGGGCGCCGATCACCCCCTTGAGCCGTTCCTCGAAGTCTCCACGGAACTTGGTGCCGGCGAGCAGCGCCCCGAGGTCGAGGCTGACGATGCGAGCGTCGCGGAACGCCGGCGGCACCTCACGGTCGGCAATGCGCAGCGCGAACCCTTCCACGATGGCGGTCTTGCCGACGCCGGCGTCGCCGACCAGCACCGGGCTGTTCTTCTGGCGCCGGCCGAGGATCTGCAGGGCGCGTTCGGTTTCCTGGCGGCGTCCGATCAGGGGGTCGATGGCGCCCGCGGCGGCGCGTTCGGTGAGGTCGGTGGTGAAGCGCTGCAGGAGCCCGGCCGCGGTGTCGCCCTTCGTCCCGGTGCGTCCGGGAGTGCCGCGGTCGCCGGCATCCGCGCCGGCCGTCTCCGCTCCGCCGTGCGAGATAACCTCCAGCACGTCGACACGCGAGATGCCCTGTTCCTGCAGGAAGAAGGCGGCGTGCGAGTCGGCCTCCAGCAGCAGCCCGGCCAGCACGTCTCCGGCGCCGGCCTGCTCGCGTTCGGCGCCGCGCACCTGCAGCACCACGCGCTGCAGCATGCGGCGCACGGTGCGGGTCATGTCCAGCTCGTAGGGGGTCTGACCCGGCACCGACTGCAGGTGGTCGCGAAAGAACGCCTCCAGCCGGGTGCGCAACTCGTGGGCTTCGCCGCCGCAGGCGGCGATGATCGCCGCGCAGTCGTCGTTGTGCAGCAGCGCGTACAGCAGGTGTTCCAGGGTCACGAACTCGTGACGGCGAATCTCGGCCTCCCGAAACGCCGCCGCCACCGACAGTTCAACGTCGCGGCTGAGCACTACGGGGCCTCCTGAATGGAGCAGCGCAGGGGAAACTCGTTCTTGCGCGCCAGTCGATGCACCTGTTCCACCTTCATCTCCGCCACCTCGCGGGTATACACGCCGCAGCGCCCGGCGCCGTGGCGATGGATGGCCAGCATGATGCGGGTCGCCTCCGAGGGGGCCTTGTAGAAGATACTCTCCAGGACGCTGACCACGAAGTCCATGGTGGTGTAGTGGTCGTTGTGCATCAGCACCTCGTACCGCGGCGGCTCGCGCACCTCCTCGTCGCTGTCGGGACGGTCGGCCAGGTCGGGCGCCGGCGGTGTGGCCTGCTCCGCCATGAACGCGTGCAGCGCCAGGCAGTCCGTGGTGGAGCCCGGCGTCGCGAATGCAGGCGGAGTTTCACCACGGGCTGCGGGTACGTGCCGCCCATGCACGTGCGTCACCGGTCCGTGTCCGGGAACAGCGTCAGTTGCCGCGGGTCGCCGGCCGGGCGCCGGAACAGGTCGGTACGCAGGTCGACGCGGCCGTTGTTGAGGCCGGCGCGGCGGCAGGCGCCCTCGAACATCTGTTCGATCAGGTCGGCGAACGCGCCGGAGCCGCGCATGCGGGCGCCGAAGCGCGCCTCGTACAGTGTGCCGCCGCGCAGGTCGCGGATGCGTGCCAGCACCTTGCGCGCGTGGTTGGGACGATGCTCCTCCAGCCAGGCGGTGAACAGCGGCGCCACCGCATGGGGCAGGCGCAGGGTGACGTAGCCGGCATGGGTGGCCCCCGCGCCGCGCGCGGCGGCGAGGATGGCCGGTATCTCGTGGTCGGTGAGGCCCGGAATGACCGGCGCAACGAGTGCGATTACCGGGATGCCGGCGTCCGCCAGCCTCCGGACCGCATGCAGGCGCCGCTCCGGGGTGCTGGTGCGCGGCTCCATGGCCCTGCTCAGAGCGTGATCGATGGTCGGCAGCGAGATGCACACCGCCGCCATGCGCCGCCGCGCCAGCCTGGCCAGCAGGTCCAGGTCGCGTGTTACCAGGAAGTTCTTGGTGATGACGATCACCGGGTTGCGCGCCTCGCACAGCACCTCCAGGCAGGAGCGGGTGATGCCGAGCCGGCGCTCGATCGGCTGGTAGGGATCGGTGACGCCGCTCAGGCCGAGCGTCTGCGGGCGCCAGCCGGGCCGGCCCAACTCCGCGCGCAGCAGGGCGGCGGCGTCTTCCTTGACCACGATGCGGGTCTCGAAGTCGAGCCCCGCGGACATGCCCAGGTACTCGTGGGTGGGCCGCGCGAAGCAGTAGGAGCAGCCGTGCTCGCAGCCGCGGTAGGGGTTGATGGAGGCGTCGAAGCGAACGTCGGGGCTGTCGTTGTAGGTGATGATGCTGCGCGAAGTGTCGCGCAGCAGCTCGGTGCGCGGGCGCTCGGGCGCTTCGCCGGCGTCATGCTGCGCCTGCAGGGCCTCCGGATCGGGCACGTGATCGATACCGTCGAAGCGGTTGCCGGGGTTGGCCACCGCCCCGCGCCCGCGCACCACGCGCCGGCTCACGTCTGAGCCTCGGCGTACGCGCCGCGAGGCCGCGCTAGGCCGCGCGTGCCGGCGCGCGCCCTAGCGCGTACATCGGTGCCGGCGACCCTTGCGGCAACGGCCTCGTCGTGGGCGCCGCCCGCGGTCGGTGCGGTGCCGGGCGCCGTGCGCGCCTCTGCGCCTGTCTTCTTATACACATCT
>JAPPGB010000132.1 GCA_028821475.1 Spirochaetaceae bacterium | reverse complement strand
GCATGTCGATGGCCCCAGGGGCGCTGGCGGCGGCCTTAGGCGAGGATTTGGGCAATGATGAACGCCTTGACCGCGCCGGCGCGCTCGCGCGGGAGGCCGGCTGCACCACGGCGCAATTGGCGATCGCCTACGTCTTGTCGCACGGCCCGAACCTGTACGCGATCGTCGGGACGCGCCGCCCGGAGCGGCTGGCCGAACTCCCGAAGGCGCTGAAACTCGCGCTTGCCCGTACCAGTTGGAGTACCTGGCCGGCCGCACAACGCAGCCCCGAACATAGCAACGTCTTCATGAGCGAATCCGCACATCACCAGCCGGTGAAGCCCGGTCATCGGCCGCAAACGGCGTAAACATGGTCAAATAGTGAATATTCGGAGAAAAATGGTGTTTCTTTGGTGAACATTGGGCATAAGGGGTTGATCGAACCCAAGGAGCAACGAAAATTGACGCTTGTAATGCACTCACCGCGAGTGATAACCATGCGCACTCCTCCCAGTGGCGTTCGTGTCGCCCGTACCGGTACTCGCGCGTCGAGTGCAACGGCGGCGGCCGCCGCCGTCTTGGCACGTAGTTTGCCACACACACACACACACATATAGCTCGCTAACCGGCGACATCCTGGCGGAACAGCGCCGTCTGCTCAGCGTTCGCACCCAACCCGTCCCCGAATCATGTCTCCCGACGCGCACCGTCCGGTCCACATGCGCGAGACGTACCAGACATCCGGCCCCTGCCATGGGATCACGTAAGGACTGGTACCCCGGCGGGGCCGTATGCCGGCCGCGGCTCCTGGAAGGTGCCGCGGCCGAAGCCTATCCGCACCACCGGGTGGCGCTGCGACCAGTCGTGCCGGTGGTGGATGTACAGCCCGGCAAACAGCGCCTCGTTGCCCTCGAAGAACTCCTTCAGCGGGTCCCCCGCAGACCGGCTCCACGCCGGCGCGCGCGTCAGGCAGTCGGTAGCGCCGGCTTCCACGAGGGCAATGTCACACGCCGGCCTATCGATTGCCGGATGTGATGCGACGGTCCGCCCGCGCTCCACGGGATCGACGTCGGAGTCCGCCCGCGCCGGGCTTCGGTCCGCACACTGTCGGTGTGAGCATGGCGCAGCTTGTGGTGGGCACGGCAGCGGAGCCTGACCGTTGGAAAGCTCGGTTGCGCCGCCGAGTGCGAACAGCTTGATGTGGTCGATCTCCAACCGATAGCGGGAACCGCAACGCCGTCCGCTGTGGGGGTCGACGTAGGTGCAACAACCCTGGTCGCGGCGCCACACCTCGCGCCGCACGGCCGCCGGAATGTACCGCGACCGGGAGCCCGGCAACCCGCGGAAGGAACTCAACGCGGCGAGGTGCGGTTCCACGACCTCCGAACGCTCCGCCGCGGTATGCCCGGCGGCGTACGCAAGCAGTTCGCCGCCGAAGTCGGGAATTGGCGGCCGCCCCGCGCCGGTGCCCGCGACGGGTTGCGCCGGTCGGCTGCGATCTGCGGTCCGGCCGCACAGGTTGCACGGTCCAGGACACCAGCCTTCTCCGCGTGGTGTTGGCGACGGTGTCAACCTCATCTGCCTGGGACGGCCCGCTCCAGGCCCACCGTCAACCGCGTACCGGTCGCCTCGGCATAGCGCCGCAAGGTGGCCAAGGACGGCGACACCCTGCCGCCTTCCAAACGTGCGACGGCAGACTGGGTTGTGCCAAGGCGACGGGCGAGCTCTGCTTGTGTCAGCTTTGCCGCCCTGCGGGCGCGCACCAACGCCTTGATCAGCTTGAACTCATCATCAGCTCGCGCGTACTCCTCCCGGAACTCAGGGTCCTCCATGAGGCTCTTTTTCAGGTCCTTCAGTCTCGTCATAGTACCACCTGCTTCATACGTTCCCTGGCGGTCACAAGCGCCCGCCGAGGAGTCTTCCGTGACTTCTTCGCGAATACATGCAGAACCACCACCCGTCTTTCCGCTGCCGTCACGTAGATCCCTCTGGCGATCCCTCCCTCGGCTCTGACCCGCAGCTCCCAGAGCTTGCCGTCGATATGCTTGACGTGCGGGGCGCGAAGTGCCTCCAGGCCGACGTTCTCTACCGTCTCCAGCAGACGGACCAACCGCGCGCTCAACTTCACCGGCAGGGCTTGATCTCGGCTTCGACGGCAGCAACAGTCTCAACCGTCCAGCCCATGCTGAACTATATAGCGTGCCCGCTATGCTCTTCAAGAGAGGACTAATGGTGCTGACGCCGATCTTGGAAGCGGACTTGCAACCGGAACAGTACGCCTACCGGGAGGGGCGCAGCGCGCAGGGACTCGGTTCGGCGGGTGCACCACCTGCTGAACAGGGGCCACCGCGGGTTGCGCCGGTCGGCTTCGATCTGCGCGCTGGCAGCTCGGACTGCAAGTGTCAGGTTGGTGATTCAGGATCGAAGCGGGAGAGGAACCTGCCTGCGGTGTCGCAGCGCACTAGCCAGTCACCGACCTCGGCCAGCCGTTCCGCGTCGGTTATCGGCGCCAGCAGGTCGGCCAGGCGAACGGCGGTTTCGGCGTCGAAGCGCGCTCCCGCCATCCGGCACAACAGTGCCCGTTGCTCGTCAACGCCTTGTTCACGGCCTTCCGCAACGCCCTGTTCACGGCCTTCACGGAGCCACTGCTTGGGCCACTCGGCGACCCGTTCGACCAACGTCATGCTCGCTTCCTCCAGTGTCCGGAGCGACGGCACCGTCGCTCCGGTCGGCGCCAGCCGTCCGACAATCTGACGTACCCAATCCACGAACGCGCGATGCAACTCCTCCGCGCCCCGGTTGGGCAACCAGCGCCGTAACGCCTGCACCACCCGCACCACTTCCTCCGGCGACCGGCTCTGCTCCAGCCGCGCCACCGCCCGCAGCAGGTTGCCGTGCGGAAGATCATCCGCCCGCACCCGCTGCAAGTCAAGCAGGTAGTAATGCTGGGCCGGCTGATACGGCGCCAGCCACGGTCCCACCGGTGTGATCAGGGCGCCCATATTCCGGGCTGCGGTCCACGGCTCGGTGCCGTTGTAGAGCACGACCGGCATCACCGCCGGGAGGCGCTCGCCAGCCATCTCCGGGGCTTGGTTGCGCACCAGTTCCTGGTACAGTAGACCGCTGTAGGTGAGGATGCGCAGCGCCATCCAGTGATCGTCCTGCGCCTGGAACTCGAGCAGCATGAGCAGAAACACCCGCCGTCGGCCCAGGCGCAGGTGCCAGACGGTGTCGCCGTGGCGGGTGCGCAGTTCGTCGCTGACATACTCGGCAGAGAGCTTGCCCAAGCTGGAGAAGTCCGCGGCGGCCAGCCGGTGGGCGGGCAGGCAGGCACGCAGCACATCCTGGACCATGAGCGGGGGGGAACAGACGCTTGTAGTTTTCGTCGTGCAGCATGGTTGGGTCCTCGCCATGAACAATGGCGTGCGGTCAATCGCGCTTCACGGGCCGGGATCAGGAGACTGCCGGACGACGTGGAGCCTCCTTGCACCCCGGCGTCAGGTCCACGCCAGCACGGTGCTCAGCGACATCCTGTCAGCGCCCGCTCGTCGAAGACCTACGCCGATCAAGCTTCAATTGAGGCGCGTCAGGCGTCGCTGGTGTCGAAGGTGGTGATGTTGCGGGTCTGGCGGCTGAACTCTACGCCGATCAGGTGGATCGGTTTGCCGCGGGTGCGGTACTTGGCCGCGTAATCGCGCTCCTTTAGCTGGGTGAGCGCCGATCCCGGCGGCGCCATCTCGGCGACCTTGAATTCGAACAGGTATGTGTGGCCGCCGGTGCGCACGGCCATGTCGAGGCGGCCGTGGCTGCTGGAGTCCTCCACCGTGATGTCGTAGCCGAGCGCCGCGAAGTAGGAGTAGAACACGCCGGCGTGCCGGTCTCGAACCAGTGGGCGGCGAACCGGCCGCGGCGCAGCAGCAGCAGCACGTCGTACGGGTTGTAGACTTTTTCGGCGCCCAGCCAATTGTAGCCGTTGTACCACTCTCGCACCCGCTCGCGGTCGAGTGCGGCGAGTTCGGGTGCGAACACATTGTCCAGGTCGTCCTCCGTGTAGCCGCAGATGGACGAGTAGACAGGATCGAGCGTGATGTCGACGAGGTTGTTCAGTTGCGAGAAGAGGTTCACCTTCGAGAACTTGCTGATGCCTGTCAGGAACGTGAACTGCACGTGCGCATCGCTGTCCTTGATCGAGCCGTACAACCCGCGCAGGTAGTCGCGGTTGGCGCGTGCCGTGTCGGGCGTCTCCAGCGTGTCCAGGATCGGCTTGTCGTATTCGTCCACGAGCACGGCCACCGGCTGACCGGTCTGATCGTGCAGGGCTTCCAGTACAGCCGCGAAGCGGCCCGGCGCGGTGCGGTACTCGGTGTTCAGCCCGGCGCGGCGCTCGATGGCCGCAAGCTGCTCCATGACGTTCGCTTCAAGCAGGTCCGGCTCCTGGAAGGTGCCGCGCCCGAAGCTCAGCCGCACCACCGGGTGGCGCTGCGACCAGTCGTGCCGGTGGTGGATGTACAGCCCGGCAAACAGCGCCTCGTTGCCCTCAAAGAACTCCTTCAGGGTGTCCAGGAACAGGCTCTTGCCGAAACCGCCGCGGCCGCGACAGGAAGTAGCGCTTGCCTTCGTGGACCAACCGCTCAACGTAGGCCGTCTTGTCCACGTAGTAGCAGTCCTCTTCGCGTAGCATGCGGAAGGTCTGTATGCCTATCGGCAGCCGGCGCCGTGACATCGGCCCACTCTACCACGGAGTCGGTAGCGCTGACCGCCTGGCCCACGATGGGGTGGGAGCGCGGTCCAGGGCACGGCCCACTGGGACATCCCGGCCGGGTGGACGGAATCTCCTTGACCATCGCGTCCTCAGCTCCTTCTTGACCTGCGCGCGGGACTCTGACCACACTCGGTACGTTGACTGGAGGCAGAGTGATGGTACCACCGCTTGAGTATTCGAGAACAACGGGCGCGTCGAATAACTCGTCGAAGCTGCTTCTCCTTCCGTTGTTGCTGGTCACGTTAGCCGCGGCTTCGTGTCCGCCGCCACGCGATCCCAATCCGTCACCGTTCGCGGAGTATGAACCTTTCGGACTGGGAGGCGGCCACGGTGCGGGAACTGTCGTAGACCGGAACATTCACCCCATCGTGCTCGCCAGCGATTGGGGTGAATTGGCACACACAAGGGAGGAGTACCCGAGCGGTTCCTTCAACTATACCAGATTGGCTGAGAGTTATTTCTACGCCAACTGGAGTATTGGAGGAATAGAGGCGGCGATAGGAAACACAGAGGAGGCAACCCTCACCATTCGCGACGGGTACGTCGCAAGCATCAGCCCGGCGGGATTGCTTGAACACATACAGTCACTCGACTTGGACACACGAAGGCGATTGATCAGCGTCCTGGCACCCGCCGGATCGTCTGATCGGTCGCCGGACACGCGGTTGCGATTGTTGACCGAGGTGATCGTAGTAAGCGATGGCAGCATCGACTTTCGTTTTCGGGATTCGATCGACGCCGACACGGGAAGGAACATTGCCGACCTCCTGCAAATGGAACTCGTCTCAATGAGCCGTGACGGCAAGATGATGACTCTGGAATACAGCGCCGACACTGCGGTCGGATACAAGGATCCCTTCACGTACTACGATCCGGACGCAATTTCATCGATTGTTGACGAGTTGCGGAAGGAGCCAACACAGGAGTTCTATCGTGACCTGGACGGCGACGGTGTCGGTGGTGTTGATGTTCGATTTGCCTTTGCGAGACCCGCAGGATACTCCGAAGTATCTGGAGACTGTCTGGATCTCGATGACAGGGTCTTTCCGGGACAGACGAATTGGTTTGACGCACCTGATTTGGACGGGAGATATGACTTCAATTGCGACGGTAAGGAAGTGTTGGAGATTACGACGGTGGGTGAGTGCAGCAGTATCAGGTGCGATTCAGCGAATGAAGGATGGGACGGCCGTGTTCCAATGTGTGGCGAGTCGGAACGCTGGATTGTGGATTGCGAATTGAAGGGTCTCATCTGTACGAAGGTGTTCGAAACACGCCAGCAGAAGTGTCAATAACAGGACGAAACGTCGCCCGGACGGCGCTCGTCAGCCGTCGCCGGTGTCGAACGCGGTGATGTTGCGGGTTTGGCGGCTGAACTCTACCCCGATCAGGTGGATCGGGTGGCCGCCGGCGCGGTACTTGGCGGCGTAGTCGCGCTCCTGCAGTTGGGTGAGCGCCGATCCTGGTGGCGACGTCTCGGCTACCTTGAATTCGAACAGGTAAGTGTGATCGCCGGTGCGCACGGCCATGTCCAGCCGGCCGTGGCTGCTGGAGTCCTCGACCGTGATGTCGTAGCCGAGCGCGGCGAAGTAGGAATAGAACACGCTCGCGTAGAAGCCTTCGTAGTTGGCGATGTCGTTGTTCGTGTACCATTGGTAAGGGATGCTGGCGAAGAATGCCTGGAACAGTGACGAGCAGACCAGTAGCGCGTCCCTTCGTCGAGCAGTCGTTCGAGGTAGGGCGTCTTGTCGACGTAGTAGCAGCCTTCCTCCCGCAGCGTGCGGAAGGTCTGTATACCGATGGGCAGTCTGCGCCGGGACATCGGTTCATGCTACCCCGAAGCCCGCGGCGCCCGCCACACCGTGACGCCGGACTCCGCCTTCATGACCGGCATCGCCGGCATCGCCCGGTGCATTGCCGGTATTGGGATGGGGCGCTACACTGGTCGGCATGTGGCCATTTGCCGGATTCGGGCTGGTATTCGGTATCCTGCCGTTCCTGTTCATCTTTCTCGTCCTGAACCTGGCGCGCTCCGCCCTGCGCGACGCACGCCGCCATCGGCCGGTAACCAGGGAGCGGTTTGCGTGGCCGGTGAACGCGCCGGCCGCGCCGCCGACCGGGGGCCGGGCGGACGGGCGCCGCGTGAACCGGGTGTTTCGTCTGGCGTATCGGCTCGGCGGGCGCCTTACCGTCTCCGACTTGGTGGTCGACCTCGACTTCAGCATCGAGGAGGCGGAGGCGTTCCTCGGCCAGCTCGTCGACAGCACGCGCGTGACCATGGAGGTGCACGACGACGGCCTGATCTACTACGAGTTCCCGGAGATCATCGCGCGGCGGCGGCGCGACGACGACACGCCGGCGCGTGGCTGAGCCGGCGGCCATGCAGGCCAACGGGCACCCGGAAGCGGCCCGCCAGATGGCGGCGGCGTGCGGCGATCTGCTGGAGAGCCTGGACGACGAGCAGCGCGCCCGCGCCACGTTTCGCTACCTCGACGGGGAGCGCCTGTTCTGGTACTACCCGCCGCTGAACCGGCACGGCCTGCCGCTGCTGGCGATGACGGAGGAACAGCAGCGGCTGGCCAAGCGCGTGCTGGAGGCGGCGCTGTCGGAGCAGGGATACGAAGAGGCGTGCGCGATCATCGATCACGAACTGATCCTGGGCGAGCAGGAGCGCGCGACGGGCCAGGTGCACTGGGTACGCGACCCGGGCCGCTACTACTTCACCGTGTTCGGCGATCCGCACGGAGATGATCCCTGGGGGTGGCGCGCCGAGGGGCACCACCTGTCGCTGCACTTCAGCGTGTGGGGCGAACGGGTCATTTCCACCACGCCGTTCTTCTACGGCTCCAACCCGGCGGAGGTGCTGCACGGCCCCAAGCGCGGCCTGCGCATCCTCGCGCGCCGTGAAGACCTGGCGTTGCAACTCATGGACAGCCTCGACCGGAGCCAGCGCTCGCGGGCGGTGATCTACGACAAGGCGCCGTGGGACATCCTCACCTACAACAGTACGCGCGCGGTGCTGCCGCGCGAAGAAGGACTGCCGGGCGATCGCCTCGACACCGGTCAGCAACAGATGCTCACCGCCCTGGTGGAGACGTACGTGGGCCAGGTGCGCAGCGACGTCGCGCGGCACAAGCTCGAGCACCTGCGCCGCGACGGGGTCGGCCACCTGCGGCTGGCGTGGGCCGGTTCGGTTGCGCGCCGCGAGGGGCACTACTACCGGATACACGGCGGCAGCTTCCTGGTCGAGTTCGACAACTGCCAGAACGAGGCCAACCACGTGCACTCGGTGTGGCGCGACGTGGAGAACGACTTCGCCCAGGACGTGCTGCGCGACCATCTGCTGCTCTACCACACGCACTGACGGCGGGCGTCGGTCGCGAGCCGTGCGGCGGTCAGTGCGACCCGGTGCGCAGCGCGTAGCGGCGTTCGGCGTAGGCGGCGTCCTCGATCCAGAGGCGGCGTGCGGAGGCCTGCATGCGGCGTCGCAGCAGGCCGGCGGCGCGCATCGCGAGCCGGAAGCCGAGGCGCTGCGAGGTAGCCACGGTCGCCTCCACGATCGCGCACACGCCGGGCCGTACCGGCGTGGCGTGCGTCTCCACCACCGATCCGGCGCCCTCGCCGTCGACGATGGTCATCACGATGGTGCGCGGGTCCGGGCAGTGAAACCGCGCGTCCACCTCCACGCCCATGCGCCGGGTGGCGCGGTACACCACGCGTACGGTGATGGCGTCGTCGTTCTGTTCCAGCACGGAAAGAGCGCCGAACGAGTGCGGGTGGTAGTGCACGCCGTGCCACGGGTCGAAGCGGTTGGCGATGACGTCCTGCGGCGCGCAGCGCGCTTCCATGCGGATGACCGCGTCGATGCCGGCAGGCGGGCGGGTGCACCGGTAGGGGAGGTCGGAGGGCGGTTCGCCGGCGGCGGCGATGCGCACCCACAGCAGCACGCCGTCGTCGTGGCTCGGCAGCGGCCGCCAGCCGCCGTGGCCGTCCGCGCCCAGCACCAGGCCGTGCCAGGGACACACCAGGCAGCCGCCCTGCAGGTGCCCGTCGGCCAGCGAGGCGCCCAGGTGCGGACAGGCGTTGGGCGCCACCAGCAGCCCCGACCGCCCGCGCCACACCACCAGCTCGCGGTTCGCCACCAGGTAGCGGCACGGAACCTCGCCGATGGCGCGCACCGCGTCGATCACGTGCCAACCGCCGGACGGCAGGCGGCCGGCGCGCTCCACCGCACGCCGGATCCAACCTGGATCGGACTGCTGCCAGTCGGGCCGGGCACGGCCGGCAGCGGCCGGCAGCGCGGAGCCCGGCCGGCGTCCGAGCAGGCGTCCCTTCATGCCGCGATGCTCGGCAGGATGCCGCTGCGGCGCACCGACGCCACCGGCTCGGGCGGCAGGTGCCAGCGCCGCAGGATGGCGTTGGCGGCGGCAATGCCGGTCGTGGCCGCACGCTCCATGAGCGCCGACGGCTGGTCGATGCGCACGTAGTCTCCCGCCAGGTACAGCCCCGGGTGGGGGGTGGCCACGCCGGGACGGCGGGCGTGCGAGCCGGGACCGAACGCCGGGCAGTCGCGGCGCAGCAGGAAGGCGTCGTCGACCACGCGCGCCGGGCGCGTCTCCGGGTAGAGCCGATGCAGCCCGCGCAGCAGGCCGGCCCGGATGTCGGCCTCGGAGGCGGCCTCCGGCACGGCGTACGCGTGCAGTTCCACCACCGAGCCGTGGTGGGCGTCCGCCCAGGCGCGGCTCTCGTCCTCGAACAGGTGGAACAGCGAGATATTGTCCAGCAGGGGAACGCCCGCGGTGCCGGCAAACGGCGCCCGCCCCGGCGCGGTCGGGGTGTCCAGCCACAGCCGCCACACCGCGAACGGCAGCGTGGTTGCCAGGCTCGCTAGCGAGTCCGCCCACGCGCCGCCGTCGAACGGGGTATGCGGCAGCAGCCGCTGCAGGCCGGCCACGTCGAGCGCGAGCACCACGGCGCCGGCGGCGACGGAGGCGCGCTGCCCACCGCCGGTCGCCACTGCCCAGCCGCCCCGGTCGCGCCGGATCGCGCGTGCCGCCGTGCCGGTGGCAACCCGCACGCCGAGGTTGGCGAGGTAGCGGTGCAGCGGCTGCCAGATGGCGGTCGAGAACGGCGCGCGCGCCACGTCGAAGATCAATCCTTCGCGGCTGCCGGTGAAGTAGAAGTGGAACATCATCAACAGCTCCGCGGCCGACATGCCGTCCTCGGGGTTGAAGAAGGAGTGGGCGAACACGTCGAACAGCATGCGGCGGGCCGCCGGCGGGAAGCGCAGCGCGTCCAGGTACTCGGCGGCCGAGCGGTGATCGTGGCGCCGGTAGGTGTGGTCGATGTCGAATGCCAGCATCGACAGCGCCTCGCGCAGCCCGACGCGCGCCAGCGCGGGCAGGGTCAGCTCGGGCGTGCGCCGGGTCAGCGCGACGATGTTCCACGGCGGCGTGCGGGGGATGTCCGTCAGCGACTGGCGCTGCCCGTGCGGGCCGAGAACCGGGTAGTCGTCGAGCGGGGTGAGGATGTCGAGGTCGGGTGAGATGCGGCGCAGCAGGTTGCGCAGGTTGTAGTACTGGCGGAAGAAGGCGTGGAATCCGCGCTCCATCTGCACCGTCTCGCCGCTGGCGAGCCGCAGCGGCGCCGCGCCCGCGCGGCCGCCGAGCGCCGGTTCCCGCTCCAGCACGGTGGTGGCGATGCCGCGCTCGGCGAGTACCGTTGCCGCCGCCACCCCGGCGATGCCGCCGCCGACCACTACGGCGGTGCGCGCCGCCGCCGGCGCCGCACCGCTGCCTTTGCTGCCGGTGCCGGCTCCGGCAGCCTGGTGGCCGCCGCTGCGCCCCGCCGCGCAATCACGGCGGTTGCCCGCCACCGCACCGC
>JAPPGB010000131.1:59431-79304 GCA_028821475.1 Spirochaetaceae bacterium | reverse complement strand
GCCGCCGAGGCCGCGGTCGCCGACGCCGAGGCGCGGCTGGCCGCCGTGCAGGCGGCGTCGGCTGCCGACATCGCCGAGGCACGAGCCGCCGTGGACGCCGCGCGCGACAGGGTGGACGTGATGATGGCGGAGTTGCACCGGCCGAGCGCGGTAATGATCGATGTCGACCGGATCGATCCCAGCTTGTTGAATCTCGACCACGCGACGGTCTCCGTGGGCGGTCCCGAGTCGATCTACGTTGCCGGAATCCGGTATGGAAACGATACCTACTCGGCGTTGATGCGCTACCGGGGTGGCACCACGGCAACTGTCGACAAGGTGTTCGGCTCGGCCGGGAAGTTGATCCCCGACGCGATCGACCTGTCGCACACCGAGTTGTCGCTGATCGCTCCTGACGTGCTGGACGTGGCCAACGTCGGGGTCGGCGGCAACGGATACTCCGGCCAGCTCCGTTACGCCGGCGGCAACCGCTTCGAGCTGGTCGGCCTGACACCGGTCAAGCTGCCACCCACGCCGCGCGAGCTGATGGCACAGACCGAGGCGCGGGCCGCTGCCCGCCTGGCCGCAGCCCGTGCCGCCACCGCCGAGGCTGAGGCCGATACGGATGCCGCGCGCGCGGCCGTGGCGGCGGCCGAGGAGCGGCTGGCCGCCGTCGAAGCGCAGTCGGCGGCTGCCATCGCAGAGGCGCGCGCCGACCTGGACAGCGCCCGGCAAGAGATGGACATGATGATGGCCGAGGCGTACCGCCCGAGCGTGGTCATGATATCGGCGGACCGGATCGACCCCCGCCTGCTGAATCTCGATGCCGCGGAGGCATCGCTCGCCGGTCCGGAGTCGGTGTACATCTCGTCGATCCGATATGCGGGAGACACCTACTCTGCGTTGCTGCGCTACCGGGGCGGAACCACGGCGACAGTGGAGAGCATCTTCGGACCGACCGGCAAGCTGATCCCCGACTCGGTCGACCTGTCGCAAACGGAGTTGACCCTTGTCGAGCCTGACGTACTGGATGTCGCCTACGTGGGCGTCGGCGGGACCGGCTACTCCGGGCAACTCCGGTATGCCGGCGACAATCGCCTCGAGGTGGTCGGCATCCGTCCGGTGGCGCTGCCGCCGACCGCCGACGAGTTGGTGGCGTCCGCGAGGGCGCAGGCCGCCGTCGACGTGGCCGAGGCACGCGCCGCGGCCGACGCGGAGGTTGGCGAAGCGCGCGCCACGGCGGACGCCGAGGTTGCCGAAGCACGGGCTATGGCGGACGCCGAGGTTGCCGAAGCGAACGCCGACGCTGCGGCAGCCAACGCCGACGCCGCCGCGGCCAGGGCCGACGCCGCCGCAGCCAACGCCGATGCCGTCGCGGCCAGGACCGACGCCGCCGCAGCCAGGGCCGACGCCGCCGCGGCGCGCGCCGAAATCGAGGCGCTGAAGCTGGAACTGGCGCCGATGGGCGGAGTGAAGATCTCCGGCGACCTGGACATGCGGCAGTTGAACCTGGACGCGGCGACCGTGTCGATCGCGGGGCCCGACTCGATCTACGTCTCCGGCATCGGCTACGGCGCGAAGGAGTACGCCGTGCGGTTGCGCCACGAAAGCGGTTTCACCGGCGTGGCGGAGAAGCTGTACGATACCGCCGACGGCATCATGCCGGCCCTCGACCTGTCCGCGCCCGCCATCTCGGCGGTCGCGCGCGATACGCTGGTAGTCTCCAACGTCGGCATCGGCGGCGAAGCCTACGCGGTGTCGTTCCAGGCGCGGCCCGACGGCGTGGT
The DNA here is from genome assembly GCA_028821475.1 of Spirochaetaceae bacterium. GTDB lineage: Bacteria > Spirochaetota > Spirochaetia > SZUA-6 > Bin103 > Bin103. The sequence goes on along the minus strand of JAPPGB010000131.1, from coordinate 77,538 downwards.
CGTGATCACGCCGCGCGGCCAGGGCCATCGTGTCCGCACCGCGGCGGAGTTGATGCGCGACGAACTGGCGGCCGCTCCGGCGGGCAGCAGAGTGCTGAACGGATTCGCGGCAGGCGCCGCGCAGCCCGGTGAGGGTGCATGGACCGTCGCCGGCGGGCGAGTCAGCCAGACCGACGCCGGCGCCACGCACGCGAAGTTCGCCGTGCGCGGCGTGCCGCAGGCGGGCGGGGCAACCCTGTACGGGGTCACCGCCTACGCCGACGCGGGTGCGCGCAGCGGCCTGGGAGTGCACTTCCTCGCCTCCGCGACGCCACGAACGGCCAACACGTGGAACTACGGCAACTCGTACCTGGTCTGGATCACGCAGGAGGTGGGCTTCTACGACACCGATCATGCCCACGTGCAGCTCTACCAGTCGCGCGACGGCAATCGATTGATGTGGCTGAACAGCACCAAGGTCGCGCGTTCGCTCGACAGCGAGGTGACGATCGAGGCGCTCTACCAGCCGGGCGACTGCCCGCCGATGGCGGCGGCCGGTTCCTGCGCCGGTTCGATCTCGGTGTTCGTCGACGGAGCCGAGCAGTTCAAGGTGATGGCTACCGGAGCGGTGTCCGCGCGGGCTGCCGACACGGTCGCCCTGCGTGCGCTTGGCGGGCCGGTGCACTTCCTTGAACTCTATGTTGCCGGCGCCGAGTAGCGCCTTCAGGGCGTACCGGCTCCATGTTGCAGGCGCCGGGTAAAGCGCCCCAGCGCGTACCGGCGCCATGTAACAGGCGGCGAGTAGCACGACCGCGGCGTGCGATGTAGTCGCGGGGCGCTACACGCCCGGAGCCGACCTCGTGTGCGCCCTCCGCTGCGCCCGGCGCCGCGGTGACGGTGCCGCGGCCGGGCTTCCTCCCGCCGGACTCGCCCGCGGAGCGGCGGGCCGCGGACGGGATCGTTCATCGCTTCGCACCCGGTCTCGCGGACGGCGAATCGGCACCGATGGTGGCGCACGGGTTGCGCCTGCTGGCGGAGCGGCGCGCGGCGATGCGCCCGGTGCCGGATCGGGTGTGCTGGAGCCGGATCTCCTACCGGCAGCACTTCCGCGCGGCGGCTGCGCTGCGCGAGATCCGCCACGCCGACGGCACCCGCGCGCGGGAACTGACGGTCGACCTGGGCCAGACGGCATCGCCGGCGGACCTTGCAAGCCAGGTTGCCGAGGCACTCGACGGCCCGTTGCAGGCGCCCGGCATCGACATCGGTGGCTACCGGCGTGCGGGAGAGAGCCCGATATGGGATTTCAACGCCGCGTTCTGGCACCACTTGCCCGCTTACATGGCCGCGGTCGGCCGGAACGCGCATGACGCGATCGGCGGCTCCCCGGACAGCGACCCGGTGCGCACCGCCGAACACGCGCGCCGATTCTGCGCCCGGGTGCGCCGCGCACGCGGCAGCGACGGCTCGCGTCCGACGCCGCCGCTCGCCTACCTCGATGTCGGCGCCGCGGACACCGGGTATGCCGAGACAATGATTGGCCACCTGGCACGGTTGGGAGGAGTGGACTACCTCGTCGCCGACCGCTCGCCCGGCGCCCTGCGGCGTGCCCGCACGCGTCTCGGGCAGCGGCGAGGCTCGGTCTCGGTGCACTACGTCGCGTTCGACTTGACGCGGCCGGGACCCGCACTGGAGGCCTATCGAGGGCGGATACTCGGCGTGCACCTGACCAACCTGCTCGACAACCTGCCGGGCGAAGAACTGGTGCAGATCGGCGGCCGCCACTACCAGTTGCATACCTGCCTGTACCTGCCGGCAGCCGCGCTCGAGTGGCTGGCCGCGCGGCACCGGTTGCACCCCGGCCGCCTGGCAACCGATCTGCGCGGTTTGGCAGGCACTGCAACCGGCGCCGTCGGCCGCGTCCTGGAGCACTGCCGGGACCGGTTTGCGGCGCCCGGCGCCGCCGGCGGCGAGCGCGCATGGTACCTGTTCTGGCAGGACCTGTTCGGCAACCCCGAAACTCGCGGCAGCGGCCTCAGGCTGCGCGAGCGGCTGGTGGAGGTAGCCGATCCCAACAGCGCCGCAACCTGGCAGGAACCGGCGGGAGCGCTGCCGCCGGAGGTGGCGGCACCGGGACCGGACCGGCGCATCCCGCTGTCGGACCGTGCCATCGGCGCGTGTCTGCGACTGATCGGCCTGCTCCATCCGCACGGGGTGCTGGAGATTACCGACATCATGCTCCGCGACCGTGACGGCACAGCCCCGTATGCGTCCTACCACGGACCGGCGAAGTATGACGGCTCGGTGGTCAACTGGTTCAACGGCGGCCTGTTCCGGCTCGTCGCCCGCCGCGCCTATCCGGAGTGCAGCTTCACCTGGCGGTCGCTCGGCGAGGCCAAGTCGCACATGACCTGCCTGGAAGTAGACCGCGGCGGACGCTGACGCGGGCACACCGCCGAGCGCGTCAGTGCCGCGTAGTCTATTGCAGCGTAATCTGCGCCTTGACGCTGGCTTCCGGCATGGCCGCGGCAAACTCGAATGCCGCCACGCTGTCGGCGAAGGCGAACGTGTCGGTGATCAGGGGCCGCACGTCGATGGCGCCGCTCTCCATCAGCGCGAGTGCCCGCGGATAGACGTGGGCGTAGCGAAACACCGTCTCCAAGCGCGCCTCCTTGACCTGCGCCGCCACCACGTCCAACGCGACCGGCTCACCCGGCATACCCACCAGCACGGCGCAGCCGCCGGGGCGCAACGGCTCCACGGCGGCGGCCGCGGCCGCCGCCGCGCCGCTGCACTCGAACACGATGTCCGCACCCCACCCCCCGGTCAGCGAGCGCGCCACCTGCGCCGGCGAATCGGTGCCGACCTGCACCGGCACCAGGGGCCCGAGCGTCTCGGCAAGCTCCAGCTTGGCGGCCACCCTGGCGGTGGGCATGCACGCCGCCGCCACCAACGCCTGCATCGCCAGCCTCCTTGCGGCCGCCGCGTGCGCGTTCAGGAACCGCCGCGTGCAGCCGCGGTGAACCCGGCGGCACCCGCCTGCAGCCAGCCCTTGGTTGCCGTGAGGACGAAGCGCACCCCCATGGCGACGTAGTCCGCCACGTCCTCGTTGCCGGTCAGCGAACCGGCAACCCTGCCGGCCGCCACGATGCGCCGGATCGAGTCTTCGATCTTTCCCCTTACCGCCGGGTGGCCGGTGTCGCCGATGTGGCCCATGGAGGCGGCAAAGTCGGACGGCGCGACGAAGAACACGTCGATCTGATCGACGGCAAGGATCTCGTCCAGGTTGGCGTGCGCGGCGATGTCCTCGATCAGCACGATCAGGCAGGTTTCGTCATTGCCGCTGTGCACGTAGCCGTCCACGCCGTAGTACTGGCGGCTGGTGTACATGCCGCGCTTGCCTGTCGGCGCGAACTTGCCGCCCGCCACGACGTTTTCCGCTTCCGCGCGGGTGTTGACGTGCGGCACTACCACCGCCTGAGCGCCGCGGTCGAGCGTCCGGTAGATCAGCCCCTGGTGGTTGTCATTGACGCGCACCACCGAGGTGAGGCCCCAGATGTCGCAGGCGCGAGTAAGGTTGCCGAGGTCGGCCGCGTCCACCGCGCCGTGCTCTCCCTCCAGCCACACCCCATCGATGCCGGTGGCCTCGGCGATCGGACCGAACGCGTCGATGTCGTCGGGATGGGTGATGCCACTGACCACGGTGGCCACCCCGCCGGCCGCCAACTTCTGCTTGATGCGATTCTTGCGCAGTTCCATGTGCCAAAAACCGTACTCCGACGCCGCCGGACAGGTAAAGCGCGGGCGAACAGCGCGCTGCCGGTAGCCGCGAGACCGAAGCCGGAAGTAGCTTTGGTCATGGATCCGCGCCTGGCCGTGAACCGGCAGAACTGGAACGAACGGGTGCCGGTGCACGCCGCCTCCGACTTCTACGGCGTGGACCGGTTCAAGGCGGGCGCCATCTCGCTCAACGACATCGAGCGCGAGGAGGTCGGTCCGGTGGCCGGCAAGAGCCTGCTGCACCTGCAATGCCACTTCGGCATGGACACCATGTCGTGGTCGCGGCTCGGCGCACGGGCGACCGGCGTGGACTTCTCCGACGCGGCGATCGAGCTGGCCCGCGACCTGAACGCGGAACTGGGGCTCGGCACGCGATTCATTCGCAGCAACGTGTACGACCTGCCGGACGTGCTCGACGAGCAGTTCGACGTGGTGTATACCGCCTCCGGCGTGCTGGTGTGGCTGCCCGACCTCGCCGCCTGGGCGAAAGTGGTGGCACGATTCCTGAAGCCCGGCGGCACCTTCTACCTGTTCGAAGGCCACCCGTTGTGCCATATCTTCGCCGACGACGGCGACCTGGGAGATACCGAGTTGCGCGTGCGCAATCCCTACTTTCCCGATCCAGACGGCACGCTCTACGGCGGCGACGGATACAGCTACGCGGGAGACCAGCGGATTCCCTCGCCGAGCTACGAGTGGCGCCACAGCATGGCGGAGATTCTGAACGCCCTGCTCGATGCCGGGTTGCGGCTGCAGTTCCTGCGCGAGTTCCCGCTCAGCAACTATCGCGCGCTGCCCGGCATGGTGCGTTGCCGCGACGGCTGGTGGCGGCTGCCTGAGAACAACGCCTCGATCCCTCAGATGTTCTCCCTGAAGGCAACCAGATAAGTGGGCTGCCCGAGGCCTTCGCGGAAGTGGTTGAGGCGCACCGCGGGCAATGATGGCGAAGGCTGCGCGGCGGCCCCGGAAACGGTAAGCTGGCGCGTGTCATGCGCCCGCACGCCGTCCGCCCGACAGGCAACCCGGTGAACAGCGCCCGGGAGTCAAGAACTCCCGCCCGGGAGTCAGGAACTCCCGCCCGGGAGTCAGGAACTCCCGCCCGGCGAGCCGCACCGGGGTCTCGCACGCTGCGCGGGCTGCTGGAGCGGACGGACACCTTTCTGCACTTGGTGGAGTTGGTCACCTCGCGCGGCATGCTCACCGACCGAGGCGGAAAGCGAGTGCTCGATTTGGCTCGCAACCTTGTTGAACACAAAGACATACATGCGTTGTCGATCACCGACAACCCGGGCGGCAACGCGATGTTCGGCGCCGACGCGCTCGGCACCGACCTGATCTCGCGCGGCCAGGAGGTGGTGATCCACCTGTCCTGCAAGGATTGGAACCGCAATGCCCTGGAGAGCCGCGGCTGGCAGCTCGCCAGTCTCGGGTTCGACAACATCCTCGCCCTCTCGGGCGACTACCCGGTGAGTGGTTACCAGGGTCAGGCGAGCCCGGTGTTCGATACCGATTCGGTGGGCCTGCTGCGCATGTTCTCGGACATGAACGCCGGCATCCGCGCCGGCCGGCGCACCCTGACGCCGACGCGCTTCTTCCTCGGTGCGGTGGTAAACAACCACAAGCGCCACGAGCGCGAGGTGATGCCGCAGTATTTCAAGCTGGCCAAGAAAATCGCCAACGGCGCGCGGTTCATCATCAGCCAGATCGGCTGGGACACGCGCAAGCAGGACGAGCTGCTGCGCTACATGGCCGCGCACCACCTCGAGGTGCCGGTGGTGGCCAACGTGTATGTGCTGAGCGGTCCGGCGGCGCGCTTCTTCGCCTCCGGCAGGATTCCCGGCGTGGTGGTGATGCCCGAGTTGCTGGCGCTGGTCGAGCGACAGGCGGCGTCGCCGGACAAGGGCAAGGCGTTCTTCCTGGAGCTGGCCGCCAAGCAGGTGGCGATTGCGCGCGGCCTCGGCTATCGCGGCGCCTACCTCGGCGGCCTGACCCGGTACGCGGACATCGATCGCGTGCTGACCATGGCGGCCGGCTTCGGCGCCGACGACTGGCGCCAGTTCGCGGGCGACGTGCACTACCACTTTCCAGACGAATTCTACTACTTCGAGCCGGGCGAGCTGGCCGGCACCAGCGGCAGCGAGGTGAGCCGCGGCTACCTGGCGTCACGGCAGCCGGACGCGCAGCGACGGCTGCAGCAGCGGGTGCCGCTCGGGTACAAGCTGAGCCGCCGGGTTCACGACACGATCTTCACGCCCCACACGCCGGGGTTCGATGCCGGGCGCAGACTGGCGAATGCGGTCGAACAGAGCGGTACGCGCGGCCGCCGGCTGTTCCACAAGCTCGAGCACGCCGCCAAGTCGGTGGCATTCGACTGCCGCGACTGCGGCGACTGCTCGCTACCCGACATCGCCTACCTGTGCCCGGAGTCGCAGTGCGTCAAGAACCAGCGCAACGGCCCCTGCGGGGGCACCCGCGAGGGCACCTGCGAGATCGGCGACAAGGAGTGCATCTGGGCGCGCGCCTACGACCGGCTCAAGGCGTACGGCGAGGAACGCACCATGCTCGACGGGCCGGCGATCATCAAGAACGCCGCCCTCGCCGGGACCAGCGCCTGGGCAAACACGTACCTGGGACGCGACCACTTCGCCCACCGCCCCGACCCGGCGTCCGACGGGGCAACAGAGGAACATACCAAGCAATGAACGACACATTCATCGTAATCGGCGAGAACATCCACACTACCCGCGTGCTGCGCCGCAAGGGCAGCCGGATCAGCGACCTTCCCGGTGGTTCGCAGGCGGTGAACTATCGCACCAAGTCGGGCGAGATGCGCTATCTGCCGATTCCGGATACGGTTCGGACCACCCAGGACTTCGAAGAGGGCCGCGTAAAGCACGTGCAGATCGCGGTCCGCGAAGCGATGGCGGGCAGCGCGGGGGCGGCCGAGGGGCTCCGCTACCTGCACCGGCTGGCGCAACGCCAGGAGGACGCCGGCGCCCACTTTCTCGACCTCAACGTGGACGAGATTTCGCTTCGGCTGGAAGATCAGCAGGAGGCGATGGGCTGGCTGGTGCGGACGATACGGCGCGCGAGCCGCCTGCCGCTGTCGATCGACTCATCCAACATCGACATCATCCGGGCCGGGCTGGAGGCGTCGAGCGACGGCTCGGACGGCGCGCGCGGGCTGCTCAACTCCGCCTCCCTGGAGCGGCTCGAAGCGCTCGACCTGGCGCGCGAGTTTGACGTGCAGGTGATCGTGACCGCCGCCGGCGAGTCGGGCATGCCGACCGACACCGCGGAACGGGTGGCGAACGCGTCCCGGGTGGTGGACGCGGCGCTGCAGCGCGGCATCCCGGCAGCGGATATCTACGTGGACCCGCTGGTGTTTCCGATCGCGGTGGACCAGGAGTTCGGCAACCACTGCCTGGCGGCCATTCGCGAGCTGCGCGAGCGTTACGGCGCCGAATTGCATATCACTGGCGGCTTCAGCAACGTCTCCTTCGGCATGCCGCAGCGGCGCCTGATCAATGACGTGTTCCTGCGCCTGGCGATCGACGCCGGCGCCGACAGCGGCATCCTCGACCCGGTCACCAGCCACATCGACAGCGTGCTCGGCCTCGACCGCGGCTCGCGCCGCTACCGGATGGCTGCCGACCTGTTGCTCGGCCGCGACCAGTACTGCGCGTCGTTCATCCGCGCGCACCGCAAGGGAGAGCTGGTGAGCGATGGCTGAGTACCGCGTCCTCAGGTGGCAGGAGATACCCGCCCAGGTGCGCGCCTCCGGCGGCGGAGTACGCGTTTCAGGCCAGCTCCCACCGCGCTACCAGGAAGAGATCGACCGCGTGGCCATGGAGGAGGGCCTGTACGGCTCGGACGAGTACCTGGAGCAGTGGAAGTGGGGCCCCCGCGAGCAGCGCGACGGCGACCCGCGGGAGGTGCTCGACGCCGTGATCGCCGAACTGGTCGCGGAGTGGGACCGCACGCTGTTCGGCGAGTCTGCCGCCCCGAGCTGACTCCGCACGCGCCGCGGGGCCGCATTGTTTCCGAATGGCGCTATGGCCGGCTCAGAAACGCCACCAGCTTGGGCTTGCGCTTTGCGCGAGCCACGTCGAGGGCGGTCTGGCCGGCGGCGTCGCGCTGATCGACGTTCACTCCCCGGTCTACCAGGAGGCGTACCAAGGGCACGGCCGCGCCGGAGTTGACCGCCACGTGCAAGGCAGTCTCGCCGCTCTTGCTCTGCACCTCGTTGGGGTCGCAGCCGTGGTCCAGGAACCAGGTGACCCCCTTGAGGCTGCGCATGTTGACGGCACAGCCCAGGGGGTTGTAGCCGCCGTGGTGGGCGGTGCCGCGGGTACCGTTCATGTCGACGGCGCCGTGGCGCAGCAGCAGGTCAAGGACGGCGAACTGGCCGTCGCAGGCGAGATGGTTGACGGTGTCGTCGTCGCCGAGGCGGCCGCCGCGTTGCAGGAGCAGATCGACGACACCGGCGTTGTCGGACCAGCAGGCGTAGTCCAACCCGCTGGACGGGTCGGCGCCGTGGTCAAGCAGGAGCGCCGCGGTGGCGACCCGCTCCTCCTCGGTACCGGCCACCGAACGGGCGCAGTACTGTAGCGGCAGCCAGCTCCCGTCGCGCGAGTCGGCGTCGGGGCGCGTGGCGGCGTCCGGTGTCTCGGCCAGGAGAGCCGCCAGGTCGGCGTGCCGCGCCAGGGCCGCGGCGGTATACGGCTCGGGCTCGCGCGGGGCGTGCTCCAGCAGCAGGGGCAGGAACTCGGTACAGCCGAACGCCGCCACCGCCACGGCGCTGTGCAGGCTCCAGGTGCCACGCAGCATCGGGTCGGCGCCGTGCTCCAGCAGCAGACGTACCGTGGCGGCGTGCCCGGGCGTCTTGGGCATGGTCTTCTTGTGTTCCACGGCCCGATGCAGCGGCCGGTAGCGGTGGGCGTTGGGCGACTGCACGTTGACATCGGCCCCCGCCTCGATCAGAAACGCGGCCACGTCGCGGTGGCCGCCGAAGCAGGCGTTCATCAGCACCGACCAATGGCCCGCTACGGCACCATCTTGAGCCACTGCTGCCCGCACCGCGTCCCGGTCTCCCGACTGCGCAGCGACAGCGGCGCGCTTGGCCAGCTTCTTGTCCAAATCGAGTGCTCCTCCTCGCAATCGTCAACGAGCCGCCACGGAGAAGATCAGGCGGACCGACGCCGCCTCTCCATGGCCAGCAGCTTCAACTCCACCGACTCCGGGAAGTCGACTATGGCAAACAGGTCCTTGTGGTACAAGTAGTCCTCGCCAGTTTCGTCGACAATACGAATCAAGTCGTTCTCGAATCATCGGCCACGCCCCACCGAATCGCACGCCATTCAGTGCAGGCCCTGGACGCGGCCGGTGCGGGGGTCGACGTCGATGCGGCGGAAGGCGGGGTCGGAGGCGGTGCCCGGCAGCAGCTTGATGTCGCCGGCCACCGGCACCGCCAGTCCGGCGCCGCGGTACAGCAGCAGGTCGCGGACCGGCAGCGTCCAGCCGGTGGGCCGGCCCTTCAGCGCCGGGTCGTGGCTCAGGCTGAGTTGTGTCTTGACCATGCAGGTGCCGAGCGACGCCAGGCCGGGATCCCGCTCCACCTCCTGCAGCTTGGCCAGCGCCCGCGGGGCGTAACTGACGCCGGCGCCGCCGTACACCTCGGTCGTGATGCGCTCGATCCGCTCGCGCTGCGGCGTCGCGTCCTCGTACAGGAACCGGAACGCGGACGGCTGCTCGCACGCTGCCACCACCGCCTCGGCCAGCTCGCGCGCGCCGGCGCCGCCGTACCTCCAATGCCGGCTCACCACGCATGGCGCGCCGGTGGCCGCCACCGCCGCGCGGATCACCGCCACCTCCTCCTCGGTGTCGGTGTGGAAGTGGTTGATGCACACCACCGGAGCCACCCCGCTCTTGCGCACCGTTTCCAGGTGCGCCAACAGGTTCGCCACGCCGCGCTCCACCAGGCCCGTGTCGCGCTCGGTGTAGGCGCGGTCGAGCGGCCTGCCCGGCACCACCCGCGGACCGCCGCCGTGCATCTTCAGGGCGCGGATCGTGCACACCACCACCGAGCAGTCGGGCACCAGTCCGCTCATCCGGCACTTCAGGTTCCAGAACTTCTCGAAGCCGATGTCGGCGCCGAAGCCGCTCTCGGTGACGTGGTAATCGGCCAGCTTGAGGCCCACCCGGTCGGCGATCACCGAGGACTGGCCGATGGCGATGTTGGCGAACGGACCGGCGTGCACCAACACCGGCTGCCCCTCGATGGTCTGCATCAGGTTGGGGTTGATCGCCTTCGCCATGATCGCCGTCATGGCGCCGTCCACCTCCAGGTCGGCGGTGGTGACCGGGCTGCCGTTCCGGGCGTACGCGACCACCATGCGGCCGAGGCGGGCGCGCAGATCGGCCAGGTCGGCGGCCACCGCCAGGATCGCCATTACCTCCGACGACACCGAGATCTGGAAGCCGCTCTGCATCATCAGGCCGTCCATCCTGCCGCCGAGGCCGATGACGATCTCGCGCAGCGCCTGGGCGCTGAAGTCGATCGCCCAGCCCACCGCCACGTTGCGCGGGTCGATGTTGAGGCGGCGCAACTGCTTGCGCGCCAGGGTCTTGTCGCCGTAGTTGGCCTCGTGCTGGAGGCGGCTGGTGAGCGCCACCATGGCCAGGTTGTGGGCGTTGGTGATGGCGTCGATGTCGCCGGTCAGACCGAGGCTGAGATCGGTGAGCGGGATGCATTGCGCCAGTCCGCCGCCGGCGGCGGAGCCCTTGATGTTGAAGGTGGGGCCGCCGGATGGCTGCCGGATGGCGCCGATCACCCGCTTGCCGACTGCCGCCAGACCCTCGACCAGCCCCATGGTGGTGGTGGTCTTGCCCTCGCCGAGCGGGGTCGGCGTGATGGCGGTCACGTTGACGTACCTTCCGTTCGGGCGGGCATCGAGCCGTTCGAGCACGCGCGCGTAGTCCAGCTTGCCGACGTAGTGGCCGAACGGAAGCACCTCGTCGGAGTGCAGCCCCAACTCCGCGCCAAGCTGCTGCACGCGCTTCATGTGCGGTTCGGCGGCCGCGCTGATCTGCCAGTCGGCCATGGTGGTCGGGTCCAGGGACGCCGGGAAGGAGTCGTTCGAATTGCCCATTGATCAGGCTGCACCATAGCAGATAGCGCGCCGCCGCACATGCCCGCTCAGCACCGCCGGCCCAGCGCTTGCTTTGACCCCCGGTGCGCGCACAGGGCACAATCGGCGCGTGCAACTGCACCTGGTTGGCGGGTTTCTGGGCAGCGGCAAGACCACGGCAATCGGCAGCGCCTGTGAACTGCTGCGCGACCGCGGCGTGCGGGCGGCGGTGGTAACCAACGACCAGGGCGAGATGCTGGTCGACACCGGCGCGCTGGCCGGCACCGCGGCCGCGGTCGCAGAGGTCACCGGCGGCTGCTTCTGCTGCCGCTACCCGGAGTTGGTGGAGCGCGTCGCGGCGCTGGCGGCGGACGGCGCCGAGCACGTGTTCGCCGAGGCGGTGGGCTCCTGCGTGGACATCGCCCGCACGGTGGTAAACCCGCTGTTGCGGCGGCGCGAGGTGGCGCTGCAGGCGGTGACGCTCACCGTGCTGGCCGACGCGCGCCTGCTGGCCGGGTACCTGGCGGGCCGGCCGCTGCCGTGGACCAACCCGACGCTGGACTACCTGTTCGAGCGCCAGTTGGCGGAGGCGCCGCTACTGGTCGCCTCCCGCGCGGACCTGGTTGCCGCCGCGTGGGGAGGACCGGAAGGGCTGCGGGACGGCTTGCAGGCCGGCTTGCCGGGACGGCGGCTGCTGGTACAGGACTCGCGCAGCGCGGCGGGCGTCGCCGCCTGGATGCGGCACATCGACGCCTCCGGCGCCGCGGGTCCGTCCGGCGCCGCGGGTCCGTCCGGCGCCGCGGCGCCGGGCGTGCCGCCGTCCGGGGACGCGTTGCTGTCGGGCGTGGAGGTGGACTACGAACGCTACGGCGCCGCCGAGGCGGCGCTGGCATGGAACGACCGCGAGGTGGAGCTGACCGGCGTCGAGGGGCACACCACCGGCGCGGCGCGCGCGGTGATCGAGGGGGTGGTCGCCGCGCTGCGCGACCGCGGCGGCGCCGTCGGCCATCTCAAGTTCCTGGTCCGCGACCACTACCGCGACGCCAAGGTGAGCGTCACCGGTGCCGACCTGGCCGGCGGCGGCGCGGTCTCGGGCGGCGCATGGCGTTCGCAGTTGCCGGACCTCGCCGGCGACCGGGTCACGCTGATCGTGAACGCCCGCGTGGAGATGGACGCCGATGCTCTGGACCGACTCATCGACCGGGCGGTGGCGGAGGCGGCCGTGGCGCTGAGCCGGGAGCACTCGTCTACTCCCGTCCACGCGCACACCCGAAGCCACGCGGCGTTCCGCCCTGCCTACCCGGAGCCGGTGCACCGCATCACGCCGCACGGCGCTGCGCCACCGCCGCACGCCTAGCGCCCCGAAACCGTCGCCCATAGCGCTTTCGGCCCATCCGGCCTGACATGCGGCCGTTGGGACGGGGCGCCGCGAGTCGCCAAGCGGGGCGCGTTGTGCGCTATGATGGCGGTCATGGCAGATTCCAACGACGGCAAGTACCGCGACATACGCCAGGCGTTCTGGCGCACCAGCTTCGATAGCGCGCTGCCCTACGACGAGTATCTCGCCTCCGGCCCGGACAACCATCGCAAGCGGTGGCAGACCATGGACGCCCGCGTGCAGGTGGACGATGCACAGCGGCAGCGCCTCGGCCAGTTCACCCGGCGCACGAACCTGTTGTGCTACAGCGGCATCTGGTGCGGCGACTGCGTGCGCCAGGGACCGATCCTGCGCCACCTGGCCGCGGCCGCGAACGAGGCCGCCGGCCGACAGGTGGTCGATCTCAGGTTCGCGGAGCGGGTAGACGACAGCGAACTGGCCGACGAGCTGCGCATCCTGGGCGCGCTGCGGGTGCCGGTGACGGTGTGCCTGTCGGAGGACTTCTTCGAGGTGGGCCGCACCGGCGACCGCATGCTGGTGACCTACCGCCGCAAGGCGCAGCGCGAGCTCGGCGCGGCCTGCGACGTGGGCCTGGTGCCGCCGCCGGAGGCGGAGGTCAGCGCCGAGGTGGAGCAGTGGCTCGACCACCTCGAACGCATGCAGTGGATGCTGCGGCTGTCGCCGCCGCTGCGCGCCCGCTACGGCGACTGAGTCGCCGGCAGCGGCGCCCTACCAGCGCAGGGCGCCGTTCACCGACACGCCGTGCGTCGCGTCGCCGGCCGTCGCCTCGCGCCGTTCGCCCTGCACGCTCAGGCTGAACGAGGGGCCGACGCTGAGGCGGCTGCCGAGACGCAACGCGCGGGCTCCGTTCTCCGACACCGCCATCCCGACGTAGGGGGTAAGCATGCCGCCGCCGTCGGCCACGGCCAGCCCGTAGCCTATCTCGGCGTCGATGTTCGCTCCCGGCGCGGCTGCCGCCGTCGGCGCCGGGCGCAACGCCACCCCGCTCGTCCACAGGCGCTGCGCTCCGCTCGCCGGCACGCCCAGCGCAGTGTTGACCGCCACCGTCGGGCCGAGTCCGGCCGCTCCCGGCGTCACGCGCAGCGATCCGCCGCCGCCCCACTCCTCGAAACCGCTGTCCTGGTGGGTCAGCAGCACGCGCACGCCCGCCGCCGCGGTCAGCCCCCAGTCCGGGTAGGTGTAGGTCACGCCGCCGCCCATCTCGGCGCCGAAGCCGGTCTCCACGTCGCCGAAGTCGTAGCGCACGCCGGTGACCAGCCGCGGGATCAGCACGCCGCCGGTACCGAGGTCGATCCGGTAGGTGCCTTCCGCCTGCAGCCTGGCGCGGTGCGCGCCGGTCGTCAGCACGGCGTTGTCGCCCATCGTCATGTGGGTCACGAACGCGTCCGTCTTCACCGCCAGTCCGAGACGCTCGGTCTCCGGAGACAGCACGCCGCGCAGCCCCAGGGCGCCCATCATCAACGAGATGCCGCTGTCCTCGTCCGGCGTGTCCTCGGCCAGCGTCATCCCGCCGAGTCCGTAGCCGAGCAGGCCCCAGGCGGTCAGCCGGTCGCCGACAATCTGCGCGCGGGCGTACGGGTGCGCGCTGATCAGCCAGCTCGCCGCGCGGCCGGACCGGGCAGCGCCGCCGGTGACCCGATAGTCCACGCCGCCGCCGCTGTAGGCCACCGCCAGGCCGGTCAGGATGCCGCCCCAGTCGTAGTCCACGCCCACGGTGCCGGTGCCGACCTGGCCGTCGGTCAGGGAGACCGTCTCGTCCTTGCCCTGCAGGCCGGTGGCCGCGCCGCGCCCCCACATGGTCAGCCCGGTTCCCACTGCGCCGTCGAGGCCGGCGTCGGCGGCCAGCAACTGGAACGAGCTGCCGGCCAGAAACGCGCCGCCGTCCATGCTGGTGTGCGGCATTGCGGCCGCCGCATCCGGCTGCAGCGGCTGCAGCGGCTGCAGCGGCGGCAGCGGCGGCGGGTCCGAAGGCAGCGTCGTGCCGGCGAGGGTTACCTGCGTCGCCGGCCCCAGTTCGCCGGTGAGCCGGGCGTCCACCGCCTCCACCACGTGGCTTGCCACGGTGCGCCCGAAGCGCGACAGCCACGCCTTGGCCACCGCGGAGTCGTCATCCTCGATGGTACCCGTAGCGGTGTCGTCGACATCTTTGTCCCGCGGGTGATACACCCGCAGCCGGAACGACTCGTCGTCCTCGACCAGGGCGTCGTCCGTAATCGGAATCGTCAGGGTAACCCGGTCCTGGTGCGGCATGATCGTCACCCTGGCACCCTTGGCCGGCGGCTCGTAGTCCTTGCCGGCCGTGGCGGAGCCGTCAACGGTCTCGTACCGCAGGTCCATCGCCACCCCGAGCGAGCTCTCCTTGCGCACCGTGAACGAGATCGTGCCCTCGCTCTCGACTGCTTCGGCGTCGGCGACGGCGAACGCCGCGTCGTTGTTCAGCACGTCCACCTTGATGGTGCCGTCAACCACGGTGCAGTCGCAGGAGATCGTCACGCTGATGGAACCGTCCGGCTCGACGGCTGCGTCGTCTTCCAGGTGGATGTCGATGTACTTCCTGCTCTCACCGGGCATCAACTTGACCATGGTCGGCACGGTGCCCGTGAGGTAGTTCCCCTCCTGCGTAACGGCGACGCCGACGGTCAGCTCCGGGTCCGATCTCGTGGTGCGCTGCACGAAGAACCTGACAGTCTCGCCCTCGATGCGCGTCTTGTCGGTGACCGTCGTGCCGCCGGTGCCGCTGGTACCGGTGTTGCTGCGCGGCTCCAGGCCGAGGGTCACGCCCGCCTCCTCCTTTACGGTGACGGTCACCGGGCTGGCCGGCACGCCGTCGTAGTCGGCGCCGCTCACCGTGTGGGTGATACTGGAGGTCGTGTTCTCCCGCGCAGCCGCGGTCGCGCTGACTACCACCGTCTTCGCCGAGCTCCAGGTTTGCGGCGTGAAGGTCACCCGGGTGCGCGACACCTGGATGCCGCCGCCGGGACCGTCGATGGCGATGGTCACGTCGCCTTGAGGCTCGCTGTGCAGGCTCAGGGTGTAGGACTTGCTGCTGCCGCCCTTCCTGAGCTCAAGCGCGTCCGGGGATACGGTCACGCCGGGCACGCCGGGCACGGCGGCCGGCGGTGCGGCGGCGTTGGTCCCGCCACTGGGGCGCACGCTGGATGTCGCGTCGGTAATCGTGGCCGTCTTCCCGGCCGTTTCGTCCACCGTCACCGGGCGCGCCGCCGTGGTCGCGGAGGTCAGCTTCAGCACCACCGTCTCGCCGGGATCTACCACCTGGTCCCGCCTGGTGTGGATGGTGATCGTTCCGCTGCTCTCGCCCGCCGCGATGGTCAGCTTCCGGCTCGGCGCCGTGTAGTCGTCTCCCGGCGTCGCCGTCGAGTCCCCGTCCGTGTAGTTCACTTCCACGTCCGCAGTGCTCGTTCCGCCGCTCAGATCCACCTCGAAGGTCGCGGCATCGCCCTCCGTCACGTGCTCGGTGTGCGTTCCCAGCGCCGCCGTCAACTGGTCGTCGTCCTCGATCGTGCCGGTCGCGGTCGTCTTGCCCAGGCTCACTCCGGTCGGAGCGCTCAACCCCGACAGCGTCACCGTGAACGTCTCGTCCGGTTCGTTCAGACTGTCATCGAGCGTCGTCACCTCGATCGTCTTGCTGATGTCACCGGTAGAGAACTGCAGCGTTGCACTCGCCGTGGTGTAGTCCTTGCCGGTCCCGGATTCCGCCGTTCCGTCCGCCGTCGTGTAGTCCACGCTGACGGTGCCCGACACCGGGCGGCTCAACGTCACGACGAAACTCGCCGTCTCGCTCTCTGCCACCCTTGACTTGTCGTCCGACTCGTCCACCTCCGGCGTCTGGTCGTCGTCTTCCACCAGCACGGCGTCCACCGACACCGTCGCCGTGCCCTGCTCCGCGATCGTGGCCGTCTTCTTGACCGTGTCGTCCACCGTCACCGTGCGCGTGTCCGTCGTCGCCGAGGTCAGCTTCAACACCACCGTCTCGCCGGGATCCAGCATCTCGTCCGGCTTGGTCTCGATGGTGATCGCTCCGCTGCTCTCTCCCGCCGCGATCGTCAGCGTTCCGCTTGGCGCCGTATAGTCCGTCCCGGAGGTCGCCGTCGAGTCGCCGTCCACCGCGTAGTTCACCTCCACGTCCGCGGTGCTCGTACCGCCGCTCAGATCCACCTCGAAGGTCGCGGCATCGCCCTCCGCCACGTTCTCGGTGTGCGTTCCGAGCGCCGCCGTCAGCGGGTCATCGTCCTCGATCGTTCCCGTGCCGGTGGCCGTTCCCATGTTCACTCCGTCGGGCCCGGTCAATCCGGTCAGCGTCACCGTGAACGTCTCGTCCGGTTCGTTCAGGAGGTCCTCCAGGGTCGCGACCTCGATCGTCTTGATAGTATCGCCCGCGCCGAATTTCAGCGTTCCGTTCGCCGCCGTGTAGTCCGGGTCGGACCCGGTGGAACCCGCGGTCCCGTCGGTAGTCCCATAGGTGACGGTCACCATGCTGGCCACCAGGCCGGACAGCTCGACGATGAACCGTGCCGTCTCCCCTTCCTCGACCGAGGTCGTGGACTGTTCTTCGGCCGACTCCGACGACTTGCGCAGTCCATCCAATCGCACCTGAGCGCGGCCCTGCGCGTTCTCCACTCCGTCCGAATTCGGAGTCAGCGAGTTCTGCTTTGGGGGCGTGAATCCCTTCAGGGACACCGTCACCGAATTGGAGTCCTTGATCGTGGCGGTCTTCGTCGCCGCGGCGTCCACCGTCACCGGGCGCGCTTCCGTGGTCGCGGAGGTCAGCTTCAGCACCACCGTCTCGCCGGGGTCAACCACCTCGTCCGTCTCCGTATCGATCGTGATCGTTGCGCTGCTATCTCCCGCCGTAATGGTCAGCTTCCCGCTCGGCGCCGTGTAATCGGTCCCGGCAGTGGCCGTCGAGTCCTCGTCCACCGCGTAGTTCACCACCACGTCCGCCGTGCTCGTGCCGCCGCTCAGATCGACCGCGAAGGTCGCGGCGTCGCCCTCCGTGGGCTCCTCCGTGTGCGTTCCCAGCGCCGCCGTCAGTGTGTCGTCGTCCTCGATCGTCCCCGTCGCGCTCGCCGTGCCCAGGCTCACCCCGCTCACCCCGGTCACGTTGGTCAGCTTCAACGTGTACGTCTCGTCCGCCTCGTTCAGCGTGTCCTCGAGCGTCGTCACCGCGATCGTCTTGCCGGTCTGGCCCGCCGTGAACTGCAGCGTCCCGCTTGCCGTCGTGTAGTCCTTGCCGGTCCCCGACTCCGCCGTCCCGTTCTCCGTCGTGTAGGTCACGTTCACCGTCCCCGACACCTCGCCGCTCAGCGTCACCACGAAGCTCGCCGTCTCGCCCTCCTCCACGCTCGACCTGTCGTCGGTCTCGTCCTCCGGCGTCTGGTCGTCGTCCTCCACCAGCACCGCACCCACCGACACCGTCTCCATGCCCGAGTCGCCGATCGTGGTGGTCTTTGCCGTCGCGTCCACGTTCACGGTGCGGGTGCCGGATGTCGCGGAGGTAAGCTTCACCACCAGCGTCTCGCCGGGATCGAGCACCTGGTCGGTCAGCGTCTCGATCGTGATCGTTGCGCTGCTCGCTCCCGCAGCGATCGTCAGCGTCCCGCTCGGCGCCGTGTAGTCGTCTCCCGACGTCGCCGTCGAGCTCGTGTCCACCGCGTAGCTCACTTCCACCGCTGCCGTGCTCGTGCCGCCGCTCAGGTTCACCTCGAACGTCGCATCGGACCCTTCCGCCACGTTCCCAGTGTGCGTGCCCAGCGCCGCCGTCAGTGTGTCGTCGTCCTCGATCGTCCCCGTCGCGCTCGCCG
>JAPPGB010000131.1:0-59331 GCA_028821475.1 Spirochaetaceae bacterium | reverse complement strand
CGCCGGGATCGAGCACCTGGTCGGTCAGCGTCTCGATCGTGATCGTTGCGCTGCTATCTCCCGCAGCGATCGTCAGCTTCCCGCTCGGCGCCGTGTAGTCGTCCCCCGACGTCGCCGTCGAGCTCGCGTCCACCGCGTAGCTCACTTCCACCGCAGCCGTGCTTGTCCCGCCGGTAAGCATCACCGTGAACTCCGCATCGTCCCCTTCGTTCACGCTGGACGAGTGATCGCTCACTTGTGCGGCCAACGTGTCGGCAATGGTGATCTGCTGCTGGTCACCGACCGTGCTGCCGTCATGGGTCGCCGTGACCAGGATTGCCTCGTCGCTCTCGTCGGCGGCGTCGTCGACGGCGGTGACCGTCGTAGAGACGGAGCGCGCACCCACGCCCAGCGTCAGCGTCTCCGTCGTCACGCGGTAGTCGGTGCCCTTCGTCGCCGCCCCCGCGAAGGTGAGCGTGATGACCTGTTGCGCGGCGAAGGTGGAGCCGGCGGTGCTGACCGTGACGGCCGCCTCGCCGCCGTCTTCCGCGATGGTCGCCGGGCTCACGGACAGGGTGAGTTCCGGCGCGGCATCGTCGTCGGTGATCGTGAGGGCGACATCCTTGGGGGCGCGCAGGTCCGCCCCGCTCGACAGCTCGCCCTTGACCTGGATGGTCTTGTCGGGCGTATCGACGCTGTTGTTCACGGCGGTGATGGTCACGGTGCCGGTGCTCTCGGTGGCGTTGGCGGCGAAACTCAGGATCCTGTTGGTGCTCAAGGAGAAATCGGCATCGACGGCCGGCGAATCGGGCGCTGCCGATACGGTGACCGTGAAGGGCGTATCCGAAGCAGTTGGCACGGTTGCGGTGACAGTGCTGCTCGCGCCGTTCTCGGAAATCGAGTCCGGCGTCAGAGTCAGCGTCACGCGGGGTCTGTCATCGACCAGGCACACCTTGACCCAGTCATCGAGTTCGTAATCGAACGTGCCGGAGTATTGACTGCCCTTCCACGCGTACGCACGATAATGAGTGTGGACACTGCTCGGTTGCCGTGTGGCCGCGTAGGCATCGGCGAGCGGAAGCGCCACATCGCCGATGTGGAACGTCAGCCCGTCCCAGCCGTCCTCTTCGTCCGGACCGAGCGCGAAGCCAACGTTGTAGCCCGGCCTGGCCTTGATAAAGTACGCCTGCACCAAGCTATGCGTGGTGCCTTGGAACGCGAAATCGGCGTCGTTGACCGAGCCGAAATCCGAGGACGTGCCGGCATTCTTGGTGAATCCCGCGGAGCCGTTCTGGTGGTTCCCCACGCTGATTTCCGTGGACCAGAGGGCGCCGGAACATGCGGGAACGGCCATCATCTGCTTAGTCGTTATGCTCAGCTCGTTCGATGTGGTGACCCCGCCGCTGTTGCGCGCCGTGACGCGATAGGAGCGGGTGGTTCCGGGCGCGAGGCCGGTGTCTTCGTACTGCCTGCCCTCGGAAGCAGGACGGTAGATGTCGTTTTCCTGGTCATCGTAACCGAGAAGATTCACCCACGTCGAACCCGCATTGTCTGAGTATTCGATCAGGTAGTCGTCGGGATCCCCTCCTTGGCCAATGCCGTACCAAAAGATGGTGACTCTCGTTTG
Source organism: Spirochaetaceae bacterium (assembly GCA_028821475.1). Classification (GTDB taxonomy): domain Bacteria; phylum Spirochaetota; class Spirochaetia; order SZUA-6; family Bin103; genus Bin103. The sequence goes on along the minus strand of JAPPGB010000131.1, from coordinate 57,725 downwards.
CGTCAAGCCATAGGAACTCAGCCTGAGCGCCTTGGGGGCGGTGGCTGCGGCACGGCGTCCAACGCCGTTGCCAAGACCCACGGCCACCGCTGCAAGTGAGCTGTCGCGGCCCGGTCCGGGAGTCGAATCGCTGGTGCGCTCCAGCTCCCCGCGACCGTCGGCCGGCGCTGACCGGCGCGCGACCTCGGTTCGGGCGACCAGCGCGCCGGCGGCGGTGAGCATGGCCGCAACCTTTGAGGTGCGGCTCGAGTCGTCCTTTGCAATCCCGGCAATCCGCAGGTCCGGATCGGGACTCGCCGGCGCCGGAGTCGGCGGGTGCGTGCCCATCACCAGGACGGTGTCGGACCGAGGGTCTCCTTGGTCGAGTTTCCGGAGCGTCGCCGGGCCGTGGGCCAGGGTCGCGCCGTGGCTGGCCTGGAGGTTGGTGATGCGGGCGCCGTTCCGGTGCAGGGCGTCGGGGCCGATCTCGATGTCGCGGAGATCCTGGTTCCAGTCTGCCCGGTAGCGGAAGGTCAGCCGATCGGTACCCGAGCCACCCGAGTAAGCACTCGCGTACCCCGACTGGCGGCGCGGCGGGCGCCCCAGCGTGAGGACCACCTGCGGAGTGCCGCGCTCAGTGTACACGGACACCGCCTGGTCGAACTGCACCGTCACGACGATGTCGCGCCGCGGCGGATACCAGCGGGTGGTGCCCTCGTCGGTGGTGACCTTCACGTCGACAATCCGCGGCATCGTCATGGCCGGCGTGGCGGCGCTCACGACCGCTGCCGGACCCGCCCCCTCCTCGCTGATGGAGAAGACGCGATAGAGAAGGGAGGCATTCGGGCGCAGCCCCACGGTGTGGACGAAGGAGGTGGTGTGCCGGTCAACCGAGGGCAGCATGGACCAGTTGGCGCCGCCGTCATCCGAAAACTGAATGCCGTAACCGGTGATCTCCGGCAGGTTGGCGGCCGCGGGCGCCTGCCACGACAAGACGACTCGTGTCGGCCCCTCCGCAATGGCGGAAGGGTTGCGCGGCGTAGTTTCGGTGCGCTCCACGGTACGCAAGACAGCCGCCCGACCGGTGGTTGCCGACGGCTCGGCAACGGCTGGCGGAGTTGCCGCGAAGGACGCCGCCAGGACGACCAGCCCTGCGCAGACGCGCCGTACGGCCTTCAAGGAGTTGACAGCAGACCTGGTGAGCGTGTCGGGTGAGGCTGCGCCAGGCGAATCCGGGGCATGTGGGCCGTGTGCACCGGGCACAGCACCTGGGCCCGCAGCATCTGCGCGCCCAGCATCTGCGCCCGCAGCATCTGCGCCCGCAGCATCTGCGCCCTGCACGCCAGGCGGCAATTGCGGTTTTGGCGGGTCTTCGGTCCCCCAGGGGTGGTGTCGGCTCGTCATTGCAGATCGGAATCCACCGGCTATCGTCGTTGTCTTTTTCGACCCGCTTCACGACATCCTTGAACCTTTGCGCCGGTTTTGACGCCGAAATCCGCCCCGGAAGCGCTCGAAACGAGCAGATTCCGGTCCCAATCACACTGTGAGCGGATACTCTGTTTGGCGAGCGAACGCTCATACCATGGCGTTCACGGCCTTGGCGACGACACTGCCAACAGGTTGGCCGTGTGCCCGAGCGCATGCTCGTACGCGGCTTCCCGGTACGCCGCCCACGGGATGCCGAAGCAGGCTATGATGCGGCGAGGTACCATGGAGAAGCGATCCCTGCCGGGCGACACGCCTGCGATTCGACTCCGCGCGCACCGCCGTGATCAGCTCTACCAGTTCCTGCTCGACTCCGGCCAGGTACGTGGCGCCGTGTTGCACGCCACCAGGATGGTGGGCGAGATGCGCGCCAACCATGACCTCGGTCCGCTCGAGACGCTGGTGCTCGGACAGGCGTACGTGGCGGCCGGCATGATGTGCGTCAACCTGAAGTCGCCCGAGAGTCTCACCGTCAGGATCGAATGCTCGGGGCCGATCGGCGGGCTTGCCGTCGAGGGGAGCGCGCACGGCGAGGTGCGCGGCTACCTGAGCCGAAACCCGATCCCGGTGCAGGCCGACGGCGGCGTGCCGCGGCTGCGCGACCTGTTCGGCACCGGCCCCGGCACCCTCGCGGTGACCAAGCGCCTGCGCGGCGGGTCGAGCCCTTTTACCGGAGTCGTGGACATGCGTTACGGCAGCCTCGCCGAAGACCTGGCATACTACTACGCCACCTCCGAGCAGACACCGAGCGCGCTGAACCTGAGCGTATCCTTCGACGGTGCCGGCCACCCCACAGGCGCCGGGGGTATATTCATCCAGGCGCTGCCGGGCGCCCGCCACGCGAGCGTGCGCGAGGTGGAGCGGCGCCTGCGCGACGAGTCGGCGATCGGCGCCGCATTCGCCGACGGCGAGGAACCGCCGGATCTGCTCGAGCGGGTGTTCGGCGCACATCAGCCCGTAATCCTCGCCCGCCGCCGTGTGTTGTTCATGTGCCACTGCAGTGCCGAACGCTTTCGCCACCACTTGGCCGCACTGCCGCGCGACGAGCTGGAAGACATCCTGGAAAGCGGCCCGCTGCCGGTGGTCACCACCTGCCTGTTCTGCAACACCACGTACCGCTTCGGACGCGAAATCATCATGCAGCTTCTCAAGCAGTCACGCTGATGCGCACCCCGTCACGAGCATGAGCGCACCTGTCGAGCATCCGCTCGGTTACCACCGCTACCAGCCGCTGCTGGTCGACTCGGCAACATTGCAGCGGGCGCGCCGGCGCACTCGCACGGCGTCGTTTCAGGCTGCCTGGCGGCGTCTGACCAGGGAAACCGACGCACTCCTGACCCTGGACCTCCAACCCCCGGACGAGCCGGCCGGGTACTATCACGACTATTTCTGCCCTCACCACGCGATCGAACTGCACTTCGATCCCGGGCAGCCGGGAAACCACCGCTGCCCGGTGGACGGGCAACTGCTGGCCGGCCGCCGCTTCGACGCCGCATGGCGATTCGGGGCCAACCTGCTGCTCGGACGCGCAGCGGTGCTGCTCGCGCTGCGCTGGCGCCTGTCCGGAGACGCGCGCTGCCTGCGGCGCGCCGCTGCAATTCTGACCGGTTATGCCCGGCGCTACCCTCACTACCCTGTCGGTTCCGTCCGTTCCGCCGCGGGCGACGGCCGCGGCAGGGCGACCTACCAGTCCCTCGACGAAGCGCACCTGACCGTCCGGCTCGCACGCTGCTACGACCTCATGGCCGCGGATCTCGACGACGTGAACCGCGGCATGGTGGAGCGCGACCTGTTTGGAATAGCGATTGCTCACCTGGACGAGAACCGCTTCCGGCGTGTCCACAACATCGAGTGCTGGCATATCGCGGCGTTGACAGCGGCGGCCACGGTAACCGGCAACGACGCGATCCGCGACCAGGCCGTCCATGGCGAGTTCGGATTCCACCACCAGATCGAGGCCGGCACCTGCCGCGACGGGATGTGGTGGGAGGGTTCCTCAAGCTATCACTACTACACCGTGGCGGCGCTCCTGACCACCGCCGCCTTCCTGCGCGCCCGCGATGCCGGGTGGCAGGCGCCGAACCGGTTCGCCGCCATGTTGACGGCGCCGCTCACCCTGGTGCTGCCGGACGGGCGGATGCCGGCGAGCAACGACTGCTGGGCGTCGTCATCGCTGTGGGGCGAGGTATGCCACGGCGTGCCGCCGGCGGCCGCACTGTACGAGATGGCGGCCGGGTGGTGGCCGCAACCGGCGTACCAGGACCTGCTGGCAGCAATCTATCGCCATGGTGAGCGGAACAGCGAGGAGGCGCTGCTGCACGGCCCCGACCGCGTTGCCAGGGACGGTGGCGGCGCCGAGCGCGGCCTGTTTCGACCGCGCTCGGACGTGCTGCCCCACTCCGGCTTCGCCATGGTGCGCAGCGAGGATCCGCTCGACCGGCAGTCGCTGGTGCTGCTCAAGCATGGGCCGCACGGTGGCTCGCACGGCCACCCCGACAAGCTCGCCATCACCCTCTACGCGCGCGGCGCGCCGGCTGCAACCGATCTCGGCAGCCAGGGCTATGGTATCAGCCTGCATCGACAATGGTACCGGCAGACGGTCAGCCACAACACCGTTATGGTCAGCGGCCGGTCGCAACTTGCGGCCACGGGAACGCTGTGCCACTTCGCCTCACCTCGTGCCGGCGGCGCGGCGGATCGGCGTCCACCACCGTCCTCACGTGCGGGAGGCGTACCGCGCATACCAGCCACGGTTGCCGAGGCGGGCGTGCGATGGTCCGGGATCTCCAGCGGCGTGTATGACGGCGTCACCATGCGGCGGGCGATAGCTTGGCGCGATCCCTACTTCGTCGACTGGTTCCACGTGCGCTGCCCCGCGCGGCGGCGCATCGACTGGCTGCTGCACGTGCATGGCACGCTGCGCGAGTTGCACGGGGCGGCCCTGAACGACCGGGCACCGGTGATCTTGCCGCGCGGCCCGGGGTGGAGGCACATCGCGCGGCGTCGATCGGTGAGCACCGCTGGTGGCGGCGGCTCGGTCGAGGTGCACTGGTCGTTGCGCGGCGGGGTCTTGCAGGTGTTGTTCCCGGATGAGCGGGGAACGGCCCTTGCCGTTGGAGAGGCGCCATCGAATCCGGCCAGCGAGCGCCTGCACTCGCTGATACGCACGCGGTACGCACGGGCCACCACGTTCCTGGCGGTGATTCACCCGTGCGCGCGTCCCGGTCACCTGGCCGCCGCCGTGCACGGCGGGGCGCACGACACCGTTACCCTGGAGGTGGTTGTGGACGGACGCAAAGACCGTTGGCGCCTCGCCGGCGCTGACCCCGGGCGCACTCCCGCCATGATGCCCCTGCCATGACGCCGATGCGCGGCATGTTCTTCTGGGAGGGGAGCGGTCTGCAACTCGGACGGGCCAATCCCTACGGCGCTCTGCTGGCCGCTGCCCTGTGCCGTCACGGCGTGGAGCTGACCGAGGGCGACTACCGGTTTACCCGCTCCTGGCTGGACCAGTCGCGTGCCGCCTGCGATGTGCTGCACCTCAACTGGCTGGACCGCTTCTATGCCCGCTTCGACGAGCCGCGCGACCCGGATGCGGCGTGCGAACGCTTCGCCGAGTTCACCGAGAACGTGATTCATGCCCGCCGGCTCGGCTATCGGCTGATCTGGACGGTGCACAACCTGTTCCCGCACGAGCGCCGCTATCCGCACCTGGACCGGCTGGTCAACGCCCTGGTCGCCCGCGAAGCGGACCACGTCATCGCCCATTGCCGGTTCGCCGCCGACCGCATCGAGGCGCTGTACGATCCGCCGCGCCCGGTCAGGGTGATTCCGCACGGCAACTACCTGCGGATCTTTCCCGATACCGTAACCCGCGAGCAGGCGCGGGCCCGGCTGGCGATCGGCGGTGCGCAATTCGTCTACCTGTTCTTCGGCAACGCGCGCGGCTACAAGGGAGTGGCCGACCTGATCGCCGCGTTTCGGCACGCCGCCGACGCGGACAGCGTGCTGGCGCTGGTGCTGCGCGAGAACGCGCGCAGCCCCGGCCTGATCCCCGAGCTGCGCTCGCTGGCGGCGCACGACGAGCGGATACGCATTCACTCGTCGCGCTACTTTCCCGCCGACGAGTTCCAGTACTTCCTCAACGCCGCGGACGTGGCGGTGCTGCCGTTCACGGCGGTGCTTACCTCCGGAACCGCCATCCAGGCGCTCGGCTTCGGTACGCCGCTCGTCGTGCCGCGGCTCGGGTGCCTGCCGGAACTGGTGGCCGGCGGTGCCGGCCTGCTCTACGATCCCGCCGCCGAAGGCGCGCTCGCCGGCGCCCTGGCCGCGGCGCGCTCGCTGGACCTGGAGGCCGCGCGCCGCGCGGCGCTGCAGCGCACCCGCGAGTTGGACTGGGATCCGATCGCCGCACGCATCGCCGCGCTGTACCGTGGCGATGCGGCCGCCGGGTGGCCGTGACCGGACGCGGCCGGCAGCAACCGGGACCGACGCTTCCGGGCGCCGCCCGCCCTGGGTTCCGGCAAACGCGGGCTGCGCCCATGACGAACGCCAACTCGCAGCCTCCGCTGCCACGACTGAAGGCCGGCAGCAGTCTCGGGCACGACTGCCCACCGTGCCGCGACTCGCCTTATCGGTGATCGACGGCCCTGCGTCCCAGGCACGCCGCACCGCCGGCAGGGGCGGCACGGGCGGCTACGTCCGCACGAGGGCCGCGCGCCCGCGCACGGCGCGGTCCAGCACTGTCTCGGTGACCATGCCTTCCGCGCCGGATGCCTGGTTGGGGGCGCCGTCGAGCAGTACCCTCTCGACGTGCCGCACCAGCCCGAGGTGGGGCGCCGGGAACGGTGTGCACCGGATCTCCTCGCTCGCCGCCGCCGTGGCGAGCGTCACGACGTGTCCGTCCAGCGGGTCGGCGGTGAGCGTGCCGCACGCTCCGTGGATCGCGAACCGGTCCGCGTCGCGCCCGGAGTGAAAGTCGGCGCTCACGCTGCACAGCGCCCCGCAGCGCATGCGCATCGCGGCGACCGCGGACTGTTCCACCGCCAAGTCCTGCCGGTAGCGCGCGGCCACCCCGGCGGCGTCGGCGACCGCACCGAGCAGCCACACCAGCAGGTCGATGCGATGGCTGGCCATGTCGACGAACCAGCCGCCGCCGGCGAGCACGGGGTCGGCGCGCCACGGGCGCGCGCCCGCGGCAACCGCGCGCGCGACACTCGCCACCGCGATATCCGCGCAGCCGTGCGCCGCCCGCCCGATCGCCCCCGCCGCGAGCAGCTCCCGCATGCGCAGCACGTGCGGCTGAAAGCGCCGGTAGTAGGCCACGAACAACTGCACGCCGGCACCTGCGCACGCGTCCACCATGAGGCGCGCCTCGGCGGCGTTCAGTGCCATCGGCTTCTCCACCAGCACGTGCTTGCCCGCCGCCGCCGCGGCACGCACGTATTGCAGGTGGGAGGAGGGCGGGGTTGCCACGTAGACCACGTCGACGCGCGCGTTGCCCACCACTGCCGCGGCGTCGTCGGTCCACTCGGCGACCGCGTGCCGGCGCGCGAAGTCGCGCGCCGGCGGCGCGTTACGGCGCATCACGATCGCCATGCGGCTGCGCTCAGCGGCCGTGATCGACGGCCCGCTCTTGTGCTCCACCACGTCGCCGCAGCCGATCACGCCCCAGCCGAGCGGAGCCGTGCACGCCCTGGGCCCGGCTCGCGGCACGGTCCCGCCTAGCCTCCCTGATCGCCGCCCGCGTCGCACGCCGCGAACGCCGTGCGCAGCGCCTCGCCCGGGTCGCCGAGCGGGGTGAATTCGTGGCCGACGTACAGGTCGTAGTCGGTGGCCGCGATGGCGCTGGAGATGCCGCGGTAGTTGAGCTCCTGGGTGTCGTCGAGCTCGTTGCGGCCCGGGTTGCCGGCGGTATGAAAGTGTCCGATAAGCGGCAGCAGCCGCCGAATGGAGCGGATTACGTCGCCCTCCATGATCTGCATGTGATAGATGTCGAACAGCAGCTTGACGCGCGGGCTGCGTACCATCTCGCACAGCGCCAATCCCCAGTCACTGCGGTCCGCCAGGTAGTCCGGGTGATTCACCTTGCTGTTGAGCAGCTCCATGTTGAGGTTGACGCCGTGCTGCTCGGCATGCGGCGCCACGCGGCGCAGCAGCCGCGCGCACTCCACCAGCCCCTCGTAGTCGCTCTGCCCGTGCAGCCGGTTGCCGGAGAAACAGATCAACCCCGGTACGCCATGCGCCGCGGCCAGTTCGATCGAAGCCCGCAGCTCGGCCTCGATGCGGTCGTGGTTGCCGGGGTCGTTGCAGCCGTCGGGCAGTGACGCGTGCCCGGAGAAGCTCGCCACGACCAGGCCGTGGCGCGATGCCAGCGACGCCACCTCGGCGACCGCAAACTCCTCGTCGGCGGACAGGCCGCGATGCGCCCAGAACTCCACCGCACGGTAGCCGTTGGCCGCAACTGCGGCGAACAGCTCCTCCAGGGACGGAAACGCCGACCGAAAGATCGGAAAACACACAGATTGTTTGACTCTCACGCCGCGCATCATACCCCGTCTCGTGCAGGCGTTGCTGCCCGGTTCCGGGAATCGGGGGTTTGACCCGCACGGGCCTCCGGCGCGACAATCCGCTCGCGGAGCAGAACAATTCACATCGGCGTCATCTGCGGCGGGAAGTCCGCCGAACACGACATATCGCTGCGCTCGGCGCACGCCGTGACCAGCGCCCTCGCCGGCGATCACCACATCAAGCTCATCTATATTGGACGCGATGGGGTCTGGCAGACCGGGGACGTGCGCCGGTTCATTGCGGCCGAACCGGGTACGCCTCCCGCGCTGCCGGCGCCGCCGCCGTCCGCGGTACCGCCGGCGATCCCGCACCGCGGAGAACTTGCCGGCGCCGTCCGGTTGACCGACCTGGACGTAGTGTTCCCGGTACTGCATGGTCCGTTCGGCGAGGACGGCACCGTGCAGGGGCTGCTTGAACTCGTCGGCGTACCCTACGTCGGAGCCGGCGTGCTCGGCTCCGCGGTGGCGATGGACAAGGATATGACCAAGCGCATCCTGCGCGACGCCGGAATAGCGGTCGCTCGCTTCACCGTCGTCCGCGAGCCGCCGTCGGCCGCCGCCACCGCGCGCATCTGCGCCGACCTCGGGTTGCCGCTGTTCGTGAAGCCGGCCAATCTCGGTTCTTCGGTGGGGGTCCATCGGGTGAGCGAAGCCGACGAACTGGCCGGCGCGGTGGCGGACGCCCTGCGTCATGACCGGAAGGTTCTGATTGAGGAAGAGATCGTTGGGCGGGAGTTGGAGGTGTCGGTCCTCGGCAACGAGCGGCGAACCGCCTCGGTGGCGGGTGAAGTCGTCACCGGGGGGCACCACCCGTTCTACGACTACGCCGCCAAGTACCTCGACGAGGACGGCGCACGGCTGCTGATTCCCGCGCCGCTGACGGCGGCCGAGCAGGCGCGCGCCGCCGACCTCGCGTGCCGCGCTTGTGCCGCCCTGGAGGTGCAGGGGATGGCGCGCGTGGACTTCTTTTTGCGCGGCTCCGGCGACGGCCGGGACCGCGAGCTGCTGGTGAGCGAGATCAACACTATCCCCGGCTTCACGGCGATCAGCATGTACGCGAAGCTGTGGGAGGCGAGCGGCCTGCCCTTACCGCGGTTGCTGCGCCGCCTGCTCGACCTCGCCCTCGAGCGTCACCGGACCCGCCCGCGCGAAGCCTGACGGCGAACCGCGGACATGGCCGCCGCACCCGTTCTCGTATGGCTCCGCAACGACCTGCGGCTGAGCGACAATCCGGCGCTGCACGCCGCCGCCGCAACGGGTCGGCCCATAGTGCCGTTCTACGTTCTCGATGACGCCACGCCCGGCAAGTGGCGCCTCGGCGGGGCAGGCCGTTGGTGGCTGCACCACAGTCTCCATTCGCTCTCCCGCCGGCTCACCCGCCGCGGCGTGGCGCTCACACTCCGCCGCGGCGAAGCGGTAGCGGTAGTGTCGGAGCTGATCGAGGAGACCGGCGCCGCGGCGTTGTACTGCAATCGCGCCTGCGAGCCGTGGGCGCGGCGCGACGAGCACCGCCTGAGCGCCCTGGACATCGAGCTTCACCGCTTCGCGGGCGGCCTCCTGTTCGACCCCGAACACGTGCGCACCGTATCTGGAACTCCGTTCCGGGTGTTCACGCCGTTCTCGAAGGCCTGCCTGGCGGCGCCTCCGCCCGACCCGCCGCTGCCCGCGCCAAAGAGCATGGTGGCACCTGCGCGCGTCCCGCCCGGCGATGCACTGACCGGCTGGGGACTGTTGCCGGTACGGCCCGACTGGTCGGGCGGGCTGCGCGCTGCGTGGCGCCCGGGCGAACCGCAGGCGCAAGGCCGGGTGGCCGCTGTCGCAAACACCGTAGTGAGCGATTACTTGGGGGACCGGGAGCGGCCCGGCCGCGCAGGAACCTCCCGGCTGTCTCCGCACCTGCACTTCGGGGAGGTCACGCCGCGGCAGTGCTGGCACGCGGTGCAGGCCGGGATCGCGGCAGATCCGGCGGCCGCGCCGGGAGGGCAGGCGTTCCTGCGCCAGTTGCTGTGGCGCGAGTTCTCGGCCCATCTGCTGATCCACGTCCCCACCCTGCCGGAGCGGCCGTTCCGGCCCAGGTTCGCGGCGATGCGCTACCCTGGCTCCAAGGCCATGCTGCGGCGGTGGCAGCGCGGCCGCACCGGCATCCCGATCGTCGACGCCGGCATGCGCGAGCTGTGGCACACCGGCTGGATGCACAACCGCGTCCGCATGATCGCCGCCTCGCTCCTGGTCAAGAACATGCGCGTCGACTGGCGGCTCGGCGCAGCCTGGTTCTGGGACACGCTGGTCGACGCCGACCTCGCCAACAATTCGGCGTCGTGGCAGTGGGTGGCGGGATCGGGCGCCGACGCCGCGCCCTACTTCCGCATCTTCAACCCGGTGCTGCAGGGCCGCAGGTACGACCCCGACGGCGCTTACGTCCGCCGCTGGGTGCCGGAACTCGCGCCGCTCCCGGCGTCACACATCCACGCACCCTGGCAGGCGCCGGCTGCGGTGCTGGCAGCCGCAGGGGTCACGCTCGGCGCCACCTACCCCTTTCCCTGCGTCGACCTCGCCCGGACTCGACGCCGCGCACTTGCCGACTACCGCGCGCTCTCCGGCTCCGGGCCGTCCGCGGACTGACCGACCAACCCATGGCATGGCGCCACGCCGACGTGGTATGAATCACGCTTCCCGCTGACGACCACGACCATGAACGAATACGGATCTGCCACCTACGGCGATCGCATCGCCGACATCTACGACCGGTTGTACCCCGGCACGGGCAGCGCCACGCCCGAGGTGCGCGCGCTGGCACGGCTGGCGGGCGGCGGTCGTGCGCTGGAGCTGGGCATCGGCACCGGCAGGGTGGCGCTGCCGCTCGCCGAACTGGGGGTGGCCATACACGGCATCGATGCCTCCGAGGCGATGGCCGCGGCGTTACGGGCCAAGCCGGGCGGCGCGGAGATTCCCCTTACCGTCGGGGACTTCGCCGATGTTCCGGTGGGCGGCACCTTCACGCTGATCTTTGCCGTGTTCAACACGTTCTTCGCGCTCACCACCCAGGACGCACAGGTACGATGCTTCCGGCGAGTGGCCGGACGCCTGGCTGACGGCGGCACGTTCTTGATCGAGGCGTTCGTACCCGATCCGGCGCGCTTCTCCGGCGGGCAGCGAGTCGGCGTTACCCGCGTCGACACGGACAGCGCGACCCTGGAGGTGGCCCGTCACGACGCGCTGCACCAGCGGGTGTACTCCCAGCAGGTGGTGCTGTCCGAGTCCGGAACCCGCCTCTACCCGGTGCAGATCCGCTACGCCTGGCCGTCGGAACTGGACCTGATGGCGCGCCTCGCCGGCCTGCGCCTGCGCGAGCGCTGGAGCGACTGGACCGGCGCCCCGTTCACCGCCGCCAGCACCAGCCACATCTCCCTCTACGGCCGCGACCCGGAGTCACCGTGAGAACAGTGAGAAGCCCCTCCGTGGACATGCACGAATGGCACATGGAATCCGTACAAGTGTGGTGACCCGCGAGACAGCCGCCCGCGTGCGGGACGCGGTGGTCGAGGCGATCGATCCCCTGGAAATCATCCTGTTCGGCTCCGTCGCCGGGGCAACGACCGGGAACGACCTCGATCTCCTGGTGGTGACCGACGACGACGGCCACCTCGGCGCACAGGGTCGCCGCGCCGCGCTCCGCTCGGCTTTGCGACCGTTCCGCCGGACGTACGACATCGATGACTACGTCGTGAGCCGTTCGCTCTTTGCCGAGCACCTGCGTCGCGGCAGCCCATTCGTGAGCAAAGTCGTCAGTGAGGGGGTCTGCATCTACATGCGAGACGGGACGGAGGCGTGGCGCCGCCAGGCCGAGGAGGAGCGAAGCACGGCCGACTACCTTCATGCCGGTGGATTTCATCGCGGCGCGTGCTACCACGCACAACTGTGCATCGAAAGATCAATCAAGACGATGCTGCTGGTTGTCGGCTGGGAACTGGAAAAGATACACAGCATACATCGACTTACGGCGATTGCGGCTGACTATCGCGTGGCGCTCGTCCTGTCTGCGGACGACATCGACTTCCTCGACGAGATCTACCGCGGCCGATATCCCGCGGAGTCAGGCCTCCTGCCGCTCGGCGACCCGACCGCGGCCGACGCGGAACGAGCGACCGCCCTCGCGAGCACGAGCCTCGCCTCGCTGCATCGTTTCCTCGCGGACCACGCCCAGCGGAAGGTGTCGGAGCCCTCCCAGGATACCCCCACTGCCGACGAGGGACAGGCGCGGACGGCCAACCCCGCCGACGGGCAGGATGGACCACGGACTCCCGACGAGCCACCGGGACCCGGCTGATCCCGAAACGCGCGGACGGATTGCCCGCTCCGTGTGGGCGGCTGCGGCGCCCAGGGAGTTGCGGTCCAGCGCTCTTGGACGCCCACAGCCCGTTACATTGTACCGGCGAGCCATTGCGCGCGCTTGGACGTGCGGGCGGCACAGCCGGCAAGCACCTTGTCGCTCAGTCCCGGAAGCGACAGTTCGGCAGCAACCGGTTCGGCGCACTCCCGCGTGCGGTCGGCCAGTTCCCGTACCCGCCGCCGCACGTACGGCGCTCCCATTCCCGCCGTCCGCGCGAACCTGTCCCAGTCCCCGCCACGTAGCTCTTCCAACGTCCTGCGTCCGCCGATTCGCATCGCGAACCCGGTGTCGAGTTCCGGATACGCCACCGTCGACAGCAAGTCGTACAGGGGTGCGAGTCCGACCGCCGCACCGCGATACAACAGGCTGTAGTTCTTGCCGTGTGCATCCGCATTGCCGATCAATGCGTGAAAGAGGAATGCATCGAGGAGCTTGAGCAGCTCGACGGCCGGCTGGCTGCAAACGCGCCGCACGAGTTCGAAGCAGTGCCCGGCCGCTGGGCCGCCGTCGGCCGCGTACGTGCGATGCGGCAGGAGACCAAGTGCCTGGCAGAAATCCTCCTGGTGCAGCCGCGTCACGCCGCCATGCTGGTCGGCGCGGCGATCGTAGCGTTGCACCAACAGGTAGGCGCGCCCGGCAACCGACCGCGGCTCCACCGCCGCTACCGACAGCGCGGGCGTGTGCCCCCCGCGCAGCCATTCCGGCGCGTAGGAAAACTGCATCTGACCATCGCGGTCGAGAGCAAGCAATCCAACCACCGCCCCCTCCCACCACACCGTCAGAGCGCGCGTCACTACCTCGCCTCGAAGTCATCGACACTCGGAGGCGGCTCGATCCGGAGCATACATCCTAGCGCATCGAGTACGGCGAGCACCTTGCCGAGTTGAGCCGTCGGCTTACCGCGCTCCACCTCGACCAGAAAGCGTACGCCGACACCGGCGGCCGCCGCCAACTGGTCCTGACGAAGGCCCTGCGCCCGCCGTACGCTGCGAACGAGCTGCCCAATCTGTGTGGGACTCATGCCTTGCTTTCCCGCTCGGGAAAGATACGGCGGTCCGGGCCGATCGACAACCGAATTGTCCTGCTCGGGACAATCCGGCAACCATCGTTGCTCCGGCGTCAGCTACATGGCGAGGAGTTGCTTGATGCGCATGAGGCGGGTGATGTTGCCGCGCTCCAGTTCCTCGAGCTTGGAGGAGATCATGCGGATGGTTTCCGCCTGCTGCGGGATGAGAACGTACTCCAGGGCGTTGACCCGGCGGCGGGTCTTCTCGATTTCGTCGGCGACCAGCTCGATGGTCTTTTCCGCCTCGGCGAGCTTCACCAGGCGCTCCAGCACTTCCTTGAGCTTGACGATGGCCTGGTCCAGCTCGACCACGGTGCCGTCGGTGCCGTAGGAGAGCAGGTTGCCCTCAATGGCGAATGAGAACTCCGGTACGCGCACGTTCATGATCAGCTTCTCGGTCATGGTCAACTCCGCCTCGCACTCCGGGAACGCCAGGGCGCTGCGGTACACCTCCGCCGGCATCGAAGCAGACGCCACGATGAACTGCTGAAACAGCTCGCCGAGTTCGCTGTCCACCTGGTCGCGCAGCACGGCGTACCCCTGCACGATGCCGGTGAAATCCTTGAGCAGGCCCTCGAGCTTGTCCTTCAGCAGCTTGTGGCCGCGCTGCGCAAACTGCTGCTTCTTCTTCATGCGCAGCAGCTCCATGCGATTGGGACTGACGGCGGCGGTTGCCATCCTGTTGCCCTACTCCGTCCGGCGCACTACGCCGGCGTGGCGACCGCGGCCGCTTCGGCGGGTCCGAGGTACTTGTCGATCAGCTCGGCGTCGATGCGGGTCAGCTCGGAGCGCGGCAGCAGCTCCAGGAGCTGCCAGCCGATGGTCAGGGTGTCCTCGATGCTGCGGTTCTCCTGGAAGCCCTGGTTCACGAAGCGCTGTTCGAACTGCTCGGCAAACGTTGCGTACTGGCGGTCGATCGGGGTCAGCGCCGCCTCGCCGAGCACCACCGCCAGCTCGCGCGCATCGCCGCCGCGCGCATAGGCCGCGAACAACTGGTTGGCCACGCCGGAGTGATCCTCGCGCGTGCTGCCTTCGCCGATGCCCTTCTGCATCAGCCGCGACAACGACGGCAGCACGTCGATCGGCGGCTCGATGCCCTTGCGGTGCAGCGAGCGGCTCAGGATGACCTGTCCCTCGGTGATGTAGCCGGTCAGGTCCGGAATCGGGTGCGTCTTGTCGTCTTCCGGCATGCTGAGAATCGGCACCTGGGTAATCGACCCGCGCTTGCCCTTGATGCGCCCGGCGCGCTCGTAGATCAGCGACAGGTCGGTGTACATGTAGCCGGGGTAGGCGCGCCGCCCCGGCACCTCCTTGCGCGCCGACGAAATCTCGCGCAGGGCGTCGCAGTAGTTGGTCATGTCGGTGAGGATCACCAGCACGTGCATGTCGCAGTCGAACGCCAGGTATTCCGCCGTGGTCAGCGCCACGCGCGGGATCGAGATACGCTCGATCACCGGGTCGTCGGCCAGGTTGATGAACAGCGCCGCGCGCTCGATGGCGCCGGTGCGGCGGAAGTCCTCCATGAAGAAGTTGGCTTCCTCGAAGGTAATGCCCATCGCCGCGAACACCACCGCGAACGGCTCCTCGCCGTGCAGGGTGCGCGCCTGGCGCGCGATCTGCGCCGCCAGCTCGGAGTGCGGCAGCCCCGAGCCGGAGAAAATCGGCAGCTTCTGGCCGCGCACCAGGGTCAGGTTGCCGTCGATGGCAGAGATCCCGGTCTGGATGAACTCCTCCGGGAAATCGCGCGCGTAGGGGTTGATCGGCGACCCGTTGATGTCGCGCAACTGCTCCGGGATCACCGCGCCGGCATCGTCGAGCGGCTCGCCGACGCCGTTCAGAATGCGTCCGAGCATGTCGCGCGACACGCGCGCCATCATCCGCTGGCCGGTGAAGCGCACCGTGGCCAGACTGGTGGAGATGCCCTGCGGCGCCTCGAACAACTGCACCAGGGCGCGCCCGGCGGCCGCCTCCAGCACCTGGCCGCGCCGCACCGAGCCGTCGGGCAGCTCGACGTCGGCCAGCTCGCCGTAGGTGACGTCGTCCACCTCTTCCACGATCATCAGCGGCCCGTCCAGGCCGCGTGCGCTGCGATATTCCTTGATCACTAACTCGCTCTCCTCGCGGGTTCGCCCGCAACCTGCTCAAGTGCCTGCGTTATCTCGCCGCCGACCGCCCGCAAGTCGTCCTCGTCCTCCTGCGGGGTGAATTTCATGCGCGCGATCCGCTCGCGCACCGGCAGCGCCAGCAGGCCGTCCAGCGCCACTCCCTGATCCAGCCTGGCCAGCGCGCCGTGGTGGAACTGCAGAATGGCATCCAGCATCAGGTACTGCTTGGCCAGCGGCGTGAAGGTGTCCACGTCGTGGAACGCGTTCTGCTGCAGAAACGCCTCGCGGATGGCGCGCGTGGTCTCCAGCAGCAGGCGGTCGGCGGCGCTGATCGCGTCCAGGCCCACCAGGCGCACGATCTCCTGCAGGTCGGCCTCCTCCTGCAGCATGCGCAGCGACTCGGCGCGGTTGCTCAGCCAGCGCTCCGATACGTTGTCGCGGTAGAACGCCGCCAGGGCGTCGGAGTCGCCGTACAGCGAGTAGGAGGTAAGCCAGTCCACCGCCGGGAAGTGGCGGGCATAGGCCAACTCGGCGCGCAGGCTCCAGAACACGCGCACCTCGCGCAGGGTGCCCTGCACCACCGGGTCGGACAGGTCGCCGCCGGGCGGCGACACCGCGCCGATCACCGACAGGCTCGCCTCTTCGTCGTCGTCCGGCTGATCGGTGGCGCCGAGCGGGTACACCCGTCCGGCGCGCTCGTAGAACTGTGCGATGCGCGACGCCAGGTAGGCGGGATAGCCTTCCTCGCCGGGCATCTCCTCCAGCCGCCCGGAGATCTCGCGCATCGCCTCGGCCCAGCGCGAAGTGGAGTCCGCCATCAGCGCCACGTCGTAGCCCATGTCGCGGTAGTACTCGGCGATGGTGATGCCGGTGAACACCGACGCCTCGCGCGCCGCCACCGGCATGTTGGAGGTGTTGGCGATCAGCGTGGTGCGCTCCATCAACGGGCGCCCGCTCTTCGGGTCGGTCAGCTCCGGGAACTCGATCAGCACGTCGGTCATCTCGTTGCCGCGCTCGCCGCAGCCCACGTACACGATGATGTCGGCGTCCGCCCACTTGGAGAGCTGCTGCTGCACCACCGTCTTGCCCGATCCGAACGGCCCCGGCACGCAGCCGGTACCGCCCTTGGCCAATGGGAAGAAGGTGTCGAGCACGCGCTGGCCGGTGACCAGCGGCACGCCGGGGTTCAGCTTGCGGCGGTAGGGGCGCCCCTGCCGCACCGGCCAGCGCTGCGCCAGCTTCAGCTCGTGCTTCTGGCCGAACGGATCCTCCAGCTCGCCGATGCGCTCGGTGACCGTGTAGGTGCCGGAGGCCAGGCTGGTGATGGTTCCGCGCAAGCCCGGCGGCACCATTACCCAGTGCTTGACGATCTCGGTCTCCTGCACGAAACCGAGCCGGGCACCGCCCACCACTTCGCTGCCGCCCTGCGCCACCGCGGTGAATTCCCAGCGGCGCTCGTAGTCGATCGCCGGCTCCTCGATGCCGCGCGCGATGAAGCTGCCGTGGCCCTCCGAGATCACGTCGAGCGGGCGCTGGATGCCGTCGTAGATCTGCGACATCAGGCCGGGGCCCAACTCCACCGAGAGCTGGTCGCCGGTAGCCTCCACCGGCTCGCCGGGACCGACGCCCTCGGTCTGTTCGTAGACCTGGATCGAGACGGTGTCGCGCCCGAGGCTGATGATCTCGCCGAACAGCCCCAGCGTGCCGACCTTGACCACCCCATACATGATCGGGTTGTCGAGACCCTCGGCCACCACCAACGGCCCCGACACCCGTACGATTCTCCCTGCCATGATGCTACCTCTTCCTTGTCACTGCTCGTTGCCGGTGCCCGCTTTGCGCGCGTCCGCATTGCGGGCGCGGGTCTGGCCGAGCAGGTCGATGCCGATGGCGCGCTCCACCGCCAGACGGGTCTTCTCGAAGCCGATGCCGCGCGCGCCGGACTGGTCGGGCACCACGATCACCGCGGGCACCGCGCCGGTGCGCAACCGGCTGATGGTATCCAGGATCGGCTCCGCCAGCGCCTCGGTAATGAAGATGATCGCATAGCGCCCGCCGGCGACCAGTTCGCGCAGCGTGGCCAGCGCGGCCTCGCTCTCGGCCGCCGGATAGGCGTGCACGCCGCCGGCGGCAAACCCGCGTACCGTTGAGCTGTCGCCGATCATCGCAATATGAAACGTGCGCACCGCGGATCGAACGTCAGACATCGCTCATCTCCTGCGCCTCACGCCGCCAACTCCTGTCCCATCAGCACCCCGCCCACGCGCGCGCCGATAGTGTCCTCGCCGACTCCTTTCAGCTTGGCGAGACAGATCATGCGCAACGCCGCCAAGTCGGCCTGTTTCTTACACACGTAGTAGACCGCGAACGCGAATGACGGCGGGGCATAGCGCCAGGCGGCGATCCGCTTTGCGACGGCCTCCTGCGCGGCACGCACCGCGGCGCGGGTTTCCATCCCCTCGCCGATGCGCGCCAGCAGCGCGCGAAGCACGCCGTTGAACGCCGTCAGGCGGGAGCCCCAATCGCCCGGCGGCGTTTCGTACACCGTTTCCAAGTCGGCTTGCGACGGCAGGTCCAGCAACCCCCAGCGCGCCACCTCCCAGGGCAGCCCGGCGGCACTGCCGCGCGCCAGCAGTTCGCCGGCGGCGATGGCGGCGGCGTCGCGGTACACGGAACCCACGTCCGCATCCACCGCGCCGGCGGTGGCGATGCGGAACAGGTGTGCGAGGCGGTCGATGGCCAGTTCCAGCACCTGGCCACTGCGCCCCGCGGCATAGAACGCGCCCAGGGCGCGCTCCAGACATCCCGCCAGAGCGCGACTCGCGCGGTCGATGTCGCCGGCGGAGGTCAAGCCCGGCCCGTCATCGGCAACGGCCGCTCGAACGGTCGCCACGGCGCGGGTACCGGGAGGACCGTAGAGCGCGTCCTGATCGGCGTCATCGTCCGCGCCGGCTGAGTTGGCGTGCAGGCGCAGGGCGACCTTGAGGTTGTACAGGTCGCGCGGTACCAGCAGCAACTCGCGCAACGCCGGCTCGGGAGCGTAGCGGTCGATCAGCCAGCGCAGATCGGCCTGCTCGCTGGCGATGGCGCGCTCCAGGGCGGCTTCGTCCAGGTCGGGCGCGAACGCATCCATGAACGGCGACTCCGGACAGATCTGCACGATCTCGTCGATCCGGGCCATGCCGACCAGCGCCCGCAGCCGCGCGCCGTCGATCAATTCTCCCTCGCGGCTGCGTATCAGCCCGTACAGGTAGTTGTAGTCCGCCTCACCGCGACCGGAGCCGCCGTTACCGAAATTTACCACGCCGGGCACGCCGCACAGCCCCGATCAGCGCCGTTCGCCGGCGAACAGCGCCGCGCTGATCTCGATTTCCGACTCCGCGGCCAGGGCGCGAAACTCCTCGTCGAGGGAGCAGTTCAACCGCGTCTCGCCGCGGTCGATCACGAATCCCGCGCGGAACCGCCCCACCTCTTCGGAGAGCGTAACCCCGTGCTCCTCCAGCAGGCCGCGGAGACTGCCCTGAAACCGCTCACGCTCGCGGGCCGCCACCACCACCGTGTCGCCGCGCTGCGCGTGCGCGCTCAGTTGCCGCTGCAGCCAGGCGCGGTAGGCGGACTCCTCGGTCAACTGCCGCCATGCCTCGTCGTACACCTGGTCGAGCAGCCGCCGCTTTTCGTTGGCCAGCTTGCGGCGCTGCTCCAAGCGCGCCGTGGACAACTCCTGCTGCACGGCTTCCTCCGCCTGCCGGCGGCCGCGGCGGCGCAGTTCATCCAGCTCCCGCTCCAGGGCGGCGCGCCCCGCTTGCAGCTCGGTGTCGTAGTGCGTCTGTGCGGCGGCGAGCGTGTCTTCGCCGGCATTGCGCGCGGCGTCCAGTATCTGGTCGACGATGTTCTCGGCCATTGGAGTGCGGCCGCGCTACAGTTGGATGACCACCATCAGGATGATGATCGTCGCAATCAGGGCGAACAGCCCGAAGGTCTCTACCAGTACCGGCATGATGACGGCACGTCCGAAGGCGTCCGGCTTCTTGGCCACCACGCCCATCGACGAAACCGCGACCTTGCCCTGCCAGATGGCGGAGATCAGCTCACCGAACATCGCCGGTACGCAGGCGGCGAAGATCGCCATTCCGGGGGCCAGTCCCAGATCGAGCATCGCGCCGGCGCCGAACCCGTCCAGCTTCACCAGCACCAGGATCGCCACCACCAGGCCGTAGATCGACTGGGTGGCCGGCAACGCCTGCAGAATCAGCATCGACCCGAACTTGTCCGGGTCTTCGGAGATTACCCCTCCGGCCATCTCGCCCGCCTTGCCGACGCCGACCGACGACCCGTACGCCGCCATGCCGGCAGCCAGGCCGCCGCCAAGGATCGCGAGAGCGAATCCAATCGAAATCATCTAGTTCTCCTCCATTAGGTAAGCGCACGAAGCACCTTGAAGCACCTTACTCATCGAAGCACCTTATTCATCGACCCGCCGGAAGAACCGACCGGTGCGCCGGAACGGCGAAAACGCCCTCCCCCCTTCCGGGTAGTAGCGCTGAAACGATTCCAGATAGTTGAGTCGCAACGAATGTACGAACGCGCCGAGCATCGACAGGACGAGGTTGAGCAGGTGGAAAAACACGAAGATCACCCCGCCGATCACGGCCGCGATCACCACCATGACGACCGAGTTGCCGCCGCCGAGAAACAGCCCGCCGATCACCTGCGCCACGAAGGCGATGAACGCCGAGGTCATGTTGAGAATCGCCAGGCGCATGTAGGACAGGCCGTCGGAGAAGAACCCCACCAGCCCGTAGTAGCCCACGATGCCGTACAGCGACACCACGCCGGCCAGAATGCGCGCCACGAAGTTCTTGCTGTCGCGCCCGGCGAAGAACACGATCACCAGCGCACCGGCCGCCGCGAGCACCGCGCCCACGCCGGTGAGCGCCGGTTGCGCCAGGAACACGCCGCCGAGGGCGAGCAGGCCGCCGATCAGCAACGCCAGCCATGCCAGGTTGTCGCAGATGGCGCTGGTGCGGTCGCCGCGCTTGAGCAGGTTGACGAATCCGGCGGTGATGGAGGCGAGCTGAAACACGATGCCGACGCCGACCGCGATTCCGATCAGCGGGATGATGTCCCTGGTCGGACTGACCAGCGGCAGGAAGCCGAGGAACTTGGACTCCTCGGTGGCGCCGGGCGAGAACCCGAAGAAGCTCCAGGTCAACACGCCGACCACCAGGGTGGCCACGCCCATGTACACGAACATGGTAAGGAACAGGCGCGTCTCGCCGACCGACTGAAAGCGCTTGCGCAACCACGCCGCCAACAGAATCTGCAGCACGCCGTAGCCGAAGTCGCCGAGCGCGATCGCGTAGAACACGGTCATGGCGACCGCCACGAACGGCGTCGGGTCGACGCCGAAGTAGTTGGGCATGCCGTACATGGAAATCAGGGTCTGGAACGGGCGCGCGAGGGATCCGTTTTCGAGCTTGACCGGCGGCCGGTCGCCGGCGCCGGGCTCGGACAGGCGGTAGCGGACGTGCGGATGGTGGACGGCAAGCAACTCTTCCAGCGCCGGGCGCCGGGTCTCCTCCACCCAGCCGACGATCACGGCGGCGTGGCGCGAGTAGAAGACGCGGCTGCGCGCATCGAGACCGGCGCGCCGGTTCTCATACTCGTCGGCGATCGCCTGCAGCGCCCGGCGCCGCTCGTGCGCCTCCGCGGCCAGCGCGGCGGCCAGCCGGTCGCGGCGCTGCTCCAGTTCCACGCTCTGTTGCCGCGCCGCCTGCAGGGCGTCGGCGGCGGAAGCGGGCAGTTTCGGCAGCTCGATCTCTTCGCCGCGCACTTGCCGCAACGCCACCCCGACCGCGTCCAGGTCGGCCGGCAGGGACACCACGATGGCATAAGCGCTCTTGGCGGCCTCGCTCACCGAAGCGAGCCGCAGATGCCCGCCGCGCTCCGCCAGCAACCGTTCCAGTTCCGCGACCGCGGCCGCCGGCACGCGAATCGCGGTAAGTGCCGCAAAACCGCTGCGCGCAACATCGGCCAGGTCGACGCCCAACCGCTGCCACGGCGTGACCCGTGCGATCCGTTCGCGCAGCGCCGCCAGGTCGGACTCCACCTCTTCGTATTCAGCCAGGCGCCGCTCCAGTTCTGCCCGGTAGGCCTGCACGTCGACCGATGCCACGAGCTGTTTGAATTCGGCATCGCCCACGGCCGGCGGCGAACCGAAGAAATCCTCCAGCATCCCGGTCTTGTGCGGCGCGAAGCGCTGAAACAGGTCGAGAATCCAACGCACGGAGGCCAGCATGCCGTCTACCGACGAGGTATCGACGGGCTCGCGCTGCTCCCATTGCGCCAGTTCGTCGGAAATGCCTTCGTGGACGTCGTCGACGTGCAGCAGAGCAGCCTGCTCCAAGGACTGCAGCAGGCCGGGAACCGCCTCGCGCGGGGCGACCAGTTCGGCCTTGGTGAGGGTGGCGATTGCCATCTACGATCAGCGGCGGTGAAGCGGCGGCGGGATGCGCTAGCGCTTGTTCAGATCAGCGAGCAGCGCGGCGACCGCGCCTTCTCGATTGGCGCTCGCGCGGCGTTCAAGCTGCGCCAACTCACGCGCACCCTGTTCGTGTACCCTGGTCCGCCCGGCGGCGAGGTCGCGGCGGAGTTCGTCGCGGTAGTGCCGCAACTCCTCTTCAATTGCTCCGACGCGCCGCTTGCGTTCGCTGTCCAGGTCGGTCGCACAGCGAGCCACCAGATCGGCGGCGCGAGAGCGGTACTGCTCCTCGATACGCTCGGCCTCGGCTTCGGCGTTCTTCACATCCTTGAGGACATCCATGAGCGGTGTCACTCCCTCCCCGTTCGGTGCCCCGCGCGGCGGCACGCTCGGTTACTGACCCGGTGAAGCCCCTTCGCATGCCGGGTGGGATCGGGCACCGCCTGCGAGCGGCCACCAAGTCCCTTGCGAGACGGGCACGGAAGACCGGCGAGGGTCGGTGGTGCACCGCTGCGAAGATTCTCGTGGGATTGCCGTAACTATGCCAATTGCGCTCTTTCGTGTCAACGGAAATCGCACGGCCGCGCACGCCCGCGCGAGCCTGCGCGGCCGTCCCCAGAGCGCGCGGGGCGCGCTTTACCAGCTTACGCGGAGCATCCTCGGCTCGATGTCCGCGGCGTAGTCGGCCAGCCGGATCGACAGCGTTACCCGGCTGCCGTCCTCCGCCAGCGTGCCCGCACCGGCATCTCGAATCGGCCGCGGCGCCACTACCACGAAGCTGACCGTGTGACTGCCTAGCAACGTGCCAAGAAAGTGCACCGTCGCCTCATCCAGAGGCTGGTCGCCGCCCGGGCTGACCGCCAGCTCGAACACCGCGGGGTCGTCGCCGTGCAGGCGCGGATGCAGCGGCGCGAAGCTGGCCAGCTCGGCGACGCGTTCCACCCGGTCGAACTGCAACACCGCTACCACCTCCGCCTGGTCGCCCTGATCCGCGCGCCGATAGCTGACCAGTTCCAGGCCCTCGATCGCCGCTGCCGCCGCCCGAAACTCCGCCTCGCTCAGCGGCAGCGCCAGCGCCTCGGAATCGGACGCAACGCCGAGTCGCGCGAGCGCGCCGTCCAGCAGGTAGCGAAGCTGCAGTTCGCCGCTGCCGTCGGCATCGAACGTGAACCGCGACTCGATACTGATGCAGGACGCGAGCCCGAGCATGCAGACCGCCGCGGCGAGTGCCAGTGCGCGGCGCCGCGGCGCTGTCCCGCGCCCCGCCTGCCGGCCCCGCGGGCACCCGGCACTGCACGCCGTCTCCGCAAGTGGCATCGTCAACTCCCCCTCGCACGCGCCGCGGGGACGCGCCCCGAACCGGATCGTCCGGCGTCTCGGCGCTCCGCCTCCGGCGGCGATACGGAACGCCGCCGGGGGCGGCGCCGTCGTGCGCCACGAGCGGACGGCGTGGCGTCGTTCAGGCGCAGTTCGGCAGCCGGCGGCGAACCCATGGCAAGGAATATCTCCCGGCACGCCCAGGCATCGGTGGCGGCGTAGCGGCGCTGCCGCTCGCTGAGCCGCGGCGCCGCCCAGTTGGAGGTCTGTGCCCCCTTGGAGATGCGAATCGAAAGGTAGGCGGCGGCGAGGGCGCGCAGGCTCAGCGGGGTGCAGCCGGCCGCGCGCGCGATCGGGACCAGGTCGACCACCCGGCGCACCTCCACGCGCCAGCGGTCGCGCAGTTCACGCACCTCGTCCGCGGGCGCCTGCGCCACCTTGACCACCTCACGGTTGGCAAGCAGCTCGTGCAACGGCGGCGGCGGACCGAGCCGCGGGTCGATGCGGAACAGGCACGCCAAGTCGGCGCTGGCGAGCTGTACCAGGGCGATGGGGTGGCGTTCGCCACGCCGGAACGCGGGCCGCGACTCGGTGTCGAAACCGAGCACCGCCATCTCGCCGTGCGCCGCGCCGGTGCGCAGGGCATCGCAGGCGGCGGATGCCGCATGCGTTCCCTCGACCACCTCGATGCGGCCCGGAAAGCTGCCGGCAGGAAGCTCGTTGATGGCTTCCTTGGACAGTTTGGACAGTGCTCCGCCATGACGCGGACGACTGCCGGGGTTTTGCGAATCCGTCATGTATCTGTTCGGCCACTCCGTGACATGGAAGACGATGAAGACCGCTGCCCAGGCACCTGCCGCCGGCCGGCCTTCGCGGACCAGTCACCGTTCCTTGCGCTCGTCGGGCGCAGGTTCACCGTGCAACGCATGGGCAGGGCTTGGGCGGTACTGGACTCGAACCAGTGACCCCTAGCGTGTCGAGCTAGTGCTCTAGCCAACTGAGCTAACCGCCCGTTTCGCCGCGTCAGCGCACGCGGCTCTCGTTGTGCCGCGCAGAATGCATCGAAACGCCACGAATGGTCAATACCGGGCGCGCGGTTTCGCCGCGACTGCCAACTCGGATGCCGGGGCTTCGTGACACGTTGACCCGCCGGCACCGATAGCTATACACTTCGGGGCGCAAGACTACTCACTTCCCTCCCACCCCACCAATCGCGCGCCCGCTGCGGGCACGGACGCAGTTTCCCCTGTTTGGTCGACTTTCGTTGTATCGCCGCCGTTCAAGACTGACTGCCCCCTTAGTCGCGGTTGACCGGTCGGAGGAGAACGAGGTTCTGCAGGAGATAGAACATGAACAAGAAGCTGTTCGTCGGAGGCCTTCCCTACAAAGTCACGGATGAGCGCCTTGAGGAAGTGTTCGCCGTCCATGGGACGGTGGACTCGGCGCGGGTCGTCACCGACAAGTACACCGGCGAGTCGCGCGGGTTCGGTTTCGTGGAGATGAGCACCCCGGCGGAAGCTCAGACCGCCTCCGAGGCCCTCAACGAGACCGAGCTCGACGGCCGCCGGATTACCGTCGAAGTGGCGCGGCCGCGGGAGGAACGTTCGCGCTGGTAGAGCGCCTCTGGCCGCCGTTGCCGGCGCGCACCCGGCGCGTCCGGATGCGGCGGCGGTTGCCGGTGCACGCCGCAAAGTAATACGCTGCGCTCCTTCGCCGGCTGTCCCATACGACGCCGGCGACGGGAGGGCCAGCGCGCAATGAGGGCGGCGGGAGCCGGCGAACCTCCGGACGCCGCGCCCGGGGGTCACCTTACCGGGCAGCAGAAGGCAGCGGTGATTCTGGTGCTGCTCGGCACCGATCTTGCCGCACGGATCTTCGAGCATCTCGACGAACACGAAATAGAACAGCTCTCCCTGGCGATTGCGCAGTTGGGGCAGGTAGCCCCCGCTCAGCAGGACGCCGCGCTCGCCGAATTCCAGAAACTCATGCTGACCCGCGGCGCGAACCGTGGCGGCGGCCTCGATTACGCGCGCGACGTGCTCGAAAAATCGCTCGGCGCGGAACGGGCGGTAGCCATGATCGGGCGAGTGACGCGGGCGCTGCACGCCCGGCCGTTCGGATTCGTACGCCGTTCCGACTCCGGACAGGTGCTGGCGTCCATACGCGGCGAACACCCGCAGACCATCGCGCTGGTCCTTGCCTACCTGAAGCCGGATGACGCGGCAGCGCTGCTCGCCAGCCTGCCCTACACGGTGCAGGCGGACGTGGCGCGCCGCGTCGCCACCCTGGAGCAGACCATCCCGGAGGTGGTCGTCGAGGTGGAGCGAGTATTGCAGCGCCGTCTCGCCAGAGTATCGAGAGTCTCGCGCAAGCGTACCGACAACGCGTACGTCGTGTCGGGCGGTAACCGACGCGTGCTGAAGATCCTGCATCACCTGGACCGCGCCACCGAGCGCACCATCATCGATGCCATAGGGGACGAGGATCCGGCGCTCAGCGACGAACTGAAGCAGCAGATGTTCGCGTTCGAGGATCTGTGGCTGCTCGACGACGGCTCGCTGCGGCGCGTGCTGCGCGCAGTGAGCCGCAACGATCTTGCCGCGGCGCTGAAGGCGGTAGACCAGGACATGGCGGAGCGCGTCACCGGCGCCATGTCGAAGCGCGGCGCGGCATTGCTGCAGGACGCCATGCGGGCGCTCGGCAACATTCGTCTCGGCGCCGTCGAAGCTGCCCAGCAGCGGGTGGCCGCGACGATCCGCGAACTCGAACAGGGCGGCGAGATTACGCTGGGTTCGCACTCGGCGCACGGCGATTCCGATCGCTGAGCGCGGCGCCGCACCGTCGCCGGAAACCGGCCGCGCGAGTTGACCGGGTCAATGCCGCTCCAATACGCTGAATGCATGTACGTGCGCACTTTGGTACTTGTCTGGACGGCGTTCGCCGCGGCCGCGGATGCAACGTCGTCGTTCGCGGTGGTGGAGTTGTTTACGTCGCAGGGTTGCAACAGTTGCCCGCGTGCCGAGGAGGCGCTGGCGCGGCTGGTCGAGGACACCGAAGGACTGGCGGTGTTTCCGATCGAGTGGCACGTCCACTACTGGGACTACCTCGGCTGGCCCGACCCGTATGCCATCCCGGAGGCGGCGCGGCGGCAGCGGCGCTATGGACAGGTGCTCGGCAGCGGCGTCTATACGCCGCAGATGGTGCTCAACGGGCGCAGCATCGTGCGTCCGGCCCAGGACTACCACCTGGTGCGCTCGTCGGCGCTGACCGCCCTCGGTCCGGAGACGGCCGCAGAATCGCTGCCGCGGGTGGCGCTTGCGGACGTCGACCGCCGACCGCACGCCATCCGCGTGAACTACGAGGTCTCCGGCGTGCCGGCCGGTTGTACCCTCCTGGTCGCGGCCCTGGAATCCAGCCTGGAGAACCACGTGCCGCGCGGCGAAAACGCCGGGCGCACGCTGCGCCATCGCAACGTCGTGCGCGGATTCAGTACGGTGACCCTGGGACCGGGAGACAGCGCCGGCGTGGTCAGCATTGAGGTGCCGGAGGAACTGGTGTCCGGTGAGGGGTTCCTGGTGGCGTACGTGCAGCGCCGGGAGACGCTCGGCATCGTTGCCGCCACCGCGCTCCCGTGACAGGCCGCCACGTTTCCGTTTGCGGCACGTGCGGACCGCGCCGTCGGCGCGGGGGCGGCGCAGTTGCCGCCGTGATCTGCATGCTGGCCACCGGCCTCCTCGTGTCCCCCGACACTGCTCACGGCAGAGGTCGGAGCGAGCCGGCGGCCGGACTCGATGCAGCATTCCGTGACGGCGCGGCGTCCGGGACCGCCGCAGCCGGCCACGCGCCGTTCGGCGGAGTGGTGACCGACGCCGGCGGCGCTCCGCTGCCCGACGTGTCGGTGGCGATGTGCGCGAGCGCCTGCTGGCCCACCACCACTGACGAATCGGGCCGGTTCCATTATCCGTCGCTGCCGGTGGAGCGCTACGTCCTGGACGTACGCGGCGGATCGGTGGCGGGGCGCACCCTCACCTCCGTAGTGCTGCCGGTGGAGTTGACCGCGGCCGGCCGGGACCTGCCGCCGGTGCAGTTGCACGACGCCACGGCGATCGGCTGGGAGGGCACGGAGCCGGTCGAGTTCGCCGGGCTGAGCCTGGTTCCCTCCGGGCCGGTCGACCTGGGCGCACTGCAACGGGCAACCGGCGCCGGCACCGGCGGTGCGGCGTCCGCGGTGATCGGCGGCGCCCGGATTCCGCCCGAGGCATGGCCGGAGTACGAGTTGGCGGCGCCGGACGCGCGCTACCGGCCCCTGGCGATGTGGGCCCTGCATCCATTCGGGGCAAGGCTCGGGGAACCGCTGGCGCTGCACGCGATGCCGCCGCCCGGGTTCGACGGTGACGGAGCGGACTTGGCGTTCTTCAGCGTGGACGACGTCACCGGAACTGCCGAGTGGCTCGGGGCAGCGCTTCCGGAGCGCGGCGGGCTGCGCACCGGCCCGGACCGCGGGATTTCTACCCTTACGTGGGTAATTCTTGCCGCTCGCAGCCGTTAGAGTCTGTTGCCGGGGCCTCGGAAGCTGCAATACACTGCCCCGACATGATCAATCGACACCCGCTCCACCGACTCCTGCCGCAGGGCCGTCGGCTCGCCACGTTGCCGGTGCTGCTGCCGGCGCTTGCCGTGACCCTGACGTCGTGCGCATCGGGCGAACAGCAACCGAAGCTCGACGACGGCCTGTACGCAGCCCTCAAGACGACCCACGGCACCATCTACCTGCTGCTCGAACATGAACGCGCGCCGCTGACCGTGGCCAACTTCGTCGGCCTCGCGGAGGGCACCATAGCGTTCCAGAACCGGAACCCCGGACCGTACTACGACGGCCTCGCGTTCCACCGGGTCATTCCCGAGTTCATGATTCAGGGCGGCGACCCGCACGGCACCGGCAGCGGCGGACCGGGGTACTCGTTCCCCGACGAGATCGTTCCCGAGCTGACCCACGACGGCCCCGGCGTGCTGTCGATGGCCAACGCCGGCCCCAACACCAACGGCAGCCAGTTCTTCATTACCCACGTCGCGACGCCGTGGCTCGACGGGCGCCACACGGTATTCGGGCGGGTCGTTCAAGGACAGGATGTCGTGAATGCGGTGAAGCAGGGCGACACCATCGAAGAGGTGAAGATCCTCCGCATCGGCAGCGACGCGGAGGCTTACGGCGTCGACCAGGAACGGTTCGACGCTCTGCTCGAGCAAGTAGGGGGGCGGTCGCAACGGGCCGCGGCCGAGGAGCGCGCCGAGGCCGAACGGATCATCGCCGCCACCTGGCCAGACGCGGTGACCACGGAGTCCGGTCTGTGGTACCAGGTCACCGCCGCCGGCTCCGGAACCGAGAAGCCGAAGCAGGGCCAGGCGGTCACGGTTCACTATACGGGCAAGCTGCTCGACGGTACCAAGTTCGACAGCTCGCACGACCGGGGCAGCCCGGCGCAGTTCACCATCGGACAGCTCATCGCGGGCGTCAACGAGGCGCTCCTGGACATGGTGCAGGGCG
Organism: Spirochaetaceae bacterium; assembly: GCA_028821475.1. Lineage (GTDB taxonomy): Bacteria > Spirochaetota > Spirochaetia > SZUA-6 > Bin103 > Bin103. The sequence goes on along the minus strand of JAPPGB010000131.1, from coordinate 28,788 downwards.
AACAGCGCACCGTGATCATTCCGCCGGAACTCGGCTACGGACGTCGCGGCGTGCCCGGAGTGATACCTCCCGACTCGTTCCTGGTATTCGAGTTGGAGCTCTTGTCGCTGTAGCGGTCGGGGTGGGACAGAAACGGCACAACACCGGCTTTCGCTGTCTCCGCTGCGGCAGCCAGGTGGAGCCGGTAGCGGACGGCAGCTATCGCAACCACTGTCCGCGGTGCCTGTACTCGCTGCACCTCGACGTGCTGCCCGGAGACCGCGCCAGCGACTGCGGCGGACTGATGGCGCCGATGGGATTGAAGTGGGCCGGAGGCAAGGGCTGGCAGTTGGTGCATCGCTGCGAGAGATGCGGCGCGGTACGGGTCAACCGGGTCGCCGGCGGCCACCGGCAGCCCGATGACGCGGAGGCGCTGACCAGCGTTGCGATGACAGGGGCACCCTTCGACGCGGTGTGAGAACGGCGGTTCCGGCACCCGAGTGACGGCTCGTCGCAGCCGATCCGGGGCCACGCCGACGCGCGTCTCGATTCATGTTTGACAGACGCCCCCGCGTTTGGGATTATAGCGCAGGATAGATCGCACGCTTGCGCGAAAGTGCCGGCACCGTGTCCGTTCGAAAGTAGTGGACACGCCCGCCGCTATCGTTCAAGCTAGACAACAAAATATTCTCCGGCACGGCGTGGGCGCGGGTTACGGCGGTGCGCGGCGCCAAGCTACGGAGGAGGAGCACATGCGCAAGATAAGCCTCGGTACCGTTTCCCTCACTACGGATTCATTCGATTCAGTTGACGAGATGGACGACAATCCCTCACCTCCGAAGTCGACCCGCCCGCGCCTCAAGCTCAAGCATCTGCGCCTGTTACTGTTATCGGCGTGTGCGGTCGCGGCTACAGCGTGCGCGTCGCTGCAGGCGGCCGATCACTCCGATCCGGCGCTGGCCGCGGCGCAGGCCGAGGCCGAGCAGGCCATGGCCCAGGCCAAGGAGTCGATGGCTGCCGCCGAGGCGGCGGCAGCGGCGCAGGCCAACGCCGAGGCGGCGGCGGCAGCGGCGATGAAAGAGGCGGAAATGGCGCGCGCGGAAGCGGAAGGCGCCATGATGGATGCCGAGATGGCACGCTCGGAAGCCGAGGGCGCCATGAAGGACGCCGAAATGGCGCGTTCGGAAGCCGATGCGGCCTCCGACAAGCTGATGATGGCGATGGCTCCCCATCCCGCCGAGGTGATGGTGTCGGCGGATCGGTTCGACCCCAGCCTGCTCGACATCAGCGCCGCGCGCGCCTCGCTGGCCGGTCCGGACTCGATCTACGTATCGTCCATCATGTACGACGGGCAGACCTATTCGGCATTGCTTGAGTACTCCGGCGGGACCACCGCCACGGTGGCGGCCATCTTCGGAGCCAGCGGCAAGATGATTCCCGATTCCGTCGACCTGAGCCGAACCAGGCTGGTTTTCCGGGGTCCTGACAAGCTGATGGTGGCCAACGTCGCCGTCGGCTCCGCGGGGTACTCCGGCGAGTTGACGCACGTTGGCGGCAACAAGCTGCAGGTCACCGGCCTGCGCAGCGTCGTGCTTCCGCCCACCGCGGACGAACAGATCACTGCCTTGCGCGCCGAACTGGCCGCCGCCGAGGCGCTGGTGCTGCAGGCGGACGTTGCCGCCGGCGATGCCCGCGCCGAAGCCGAGGCTGCCATGGCCGACGCGGAAGCCGCGCGCGCCGAGCGGAATGCCGCCCAGTTGGCCAGATCGGAAGCGCAAATCATGGCCGAGGACGCCAGCGTCGCGCAGTGGGTGGCAGAGACCGACGCCGCGGCGGCGCGTGCCGCGCTCGATTCCTTGCTGGCCGACATGGTCCAGCCGTCCGCGATCATGGTCTCGGATGACCAACTCGATCCGAGCCTGGGCAGCTTGGCTGACGCGCGCGTCGCCGTTGCCGGCCCCGACTCCGTGTACATCTCTTCGATCAGTTACGGCGGGCAGAGCTACTCGGCCCTGCTCAAGTACACCGGCGGCACCACCGCCGAAGTCAGGCAGGTCTACGGCAGCGCCGGGAAGCTGATTCCCGACTCCGTCGATCTTTCGCAGACCGAGCTGACGTTCGTGGCGCCCAACAGCCTGCAGGTGTCCAACGTGTCCGTTGGCGGGGTCGGCTACTCCGGTACGCTGACGTACGCCGGCGACGGCAAGCTGCAGGTCACCGGCATCCGGCAGGTCGAACTGCCGCCTGACGCCCTGGACGAAGCGCAGGCCGCGCTGGCCCAGGTGGAGGCCGCGCTGGCGGCGTCGCAGGCGGACAACGCCGCGATGAGCGAGCAGGTAGCCTCTCTCGAGGCGAACGTAGCATCGCTCGAAGGCGACGTAACCTCCCTGGAGGCAGATCTGCAGGCCGCTCAGTTCAGTGCCGACGAGGGGCACGCCATGGCTGCCGATGCAAAGGCCACCATCGACGCCATGATGGCCGACGCGTATCAACCGTCGGCGATCATGATCTCGGACGGCCAGATCGACCCGAGCAAGGCGAGCTTCGCCGACGCGCGCGTGGCGGTCGCCGGCCCCGATTCCGTGTACGTGTCTTCGATCCTGTACGACGGCCAGCGCTACTCGGCGCTGCTCAAGTACACCGGCGGCACGACCGCCGAGGTGCAACAGATTTACGGCGCGGCGGGCAAACTGATTCCCGATTCCGTCGACCTGTCGCAGACCGAGCTGGTGTTCGTGTCCCCCAACGCCTGGGAGGTGTCCAACGTCTCGGTAGGCGGGACCGGCTACTCCGGCACGCTCGCCTACACCGGCGACGGCACGCTGCAGGTCACCGGCATTCGCATGGTGGAGTTGCCGCCTACCGCGCTGGAAGAGGCGCAGGCCGCCCTGGCCGAGGTCGAGGCGGCGCTGGCAGCCGCGCAGGCCGCCAACGACGCTCTTGCGGCGGACCTTGCCGACGCGAGGGCGATGGCCGATGACGCGCAGGCGAGCGCGGCGATGTCGATGGCGGACGCCGACATGGCCAAGGCCGAGCTTGAAGCGATGATGGCGGACGCCTTCCAACCGTCCGTGGTGATGATCTCGGATGGCCAGATCGACCCGAGCAAGGCGAGCTTCGCCGACGCCCGGGTGGCGGTCGCAGGTCCCGATTCCGTGTACGTGTCTTCGATCATGTACGACGGCCAGCGCTACTCGGCGCTGCTGCGCTACACCGGCGGCACCACCGCCGAAGTGCGGCAGATCTACGGCTCGGCGGGCAAACTGATTCCCGACTCCGTGGACCTGTCACAGACCGAGCTGGTGTTCGTGTCCCCCAACGCCTGGGAGGTGTCCAACGTCTCGGTAGGCGGGACCGGCTACTCCGGCACGCTCGCCTACACCGGCGACGGCACGCTGCAGGTCACCGGCATTCGCATGGTGGAGTTGCCGCCTACCGCGCTGGAAGAGGCGCAGGCCGCCCTGGCCGAGGTCGAGGCGGCGCTGGCAGCCGCGCAGGCCGCCAACGACGCTCTTGCGGCGGACCTTGCCGACGCGAGGGCGATGGCCGATGACGCGCAGGCGAGCGCGGCGATGTCGATGGCGGACGCCGACATGGCCAAGGCCGAGCTTGAAGCGATGATGGCGGACGCCTTCCAACCGTCCGTGGTGATGATCTCGGATGGCCAGATCGACCCGAGCAAGGCGAGCTTCGCCGACGCCCGGGTGGCGGTCGCAGGTCCCGATTCCGTGTACGTGTCTTCGATCATGTACGACGGCCAGCGCTACTCGGCGCTGCTGCGCTACACCGGCGGCACCACCGCCGAAGTGCGGCAGATCTACGGCTCGGCGGGCAAACTGATTCCCGACTCCGTGGACCTGTCACAGACCGAGCTGGTGTTCGTGTCCCCCAACGCCTGGGAGGTGTCCAACGTCTCGGTAGGCGGGACCGGCTACTCCGGCACGCTCGCCTACACCGGCGACGGCACGCTGCAGGTCACCGGCATTCGCATGGTGGAGTTGCCGCCTACCGCGCTGGAAGAGGCGCAGGCCGCCCTGGCCGAGGTCGAGGCGGCGCTGGCAGCCGCGCAGGCCGCCAACGATGCCCTGCAAGCGGACAGCGCCGCGCAGGGCGAGATGATCGCTTCTCTGGAGGCGGATCTCGCCGACGCGCACGCGAGCGCGGCGATGTCGATGGCGGACGCCGACATGGCCAAGGCCGAGCTTGAAGCGATGATGGCGGACGCCTTCCAACCGTCCGTGGTGATGATCTCGGATGGCCAGATCGACCCGAGCAAGGCGAGCTTCGCCGACGCCCGGGTGGCGGTCGCAGGTCCCGATTCCGTGTACGTGTCTTCGATCATGTACGACGGCCAGCGCTACTCGGCGCTGCTGCGCTACACCGGCGGCACCACCGCCGAGGTGAAGCAGGTCTACGGCGCGGCGGGGAAACTGATTCCCGACTCCGTGGACCTGTCGCAGACCGAGATGGTGTTCATGGCGCCGAACGCCTGGGAGGTGTCCAACGTCTCCGTGGGCGGGGTCGGCTACTCCGGCACGCTGGAGTACGCCGGCGACGGCACGCTGCAGGTCACCGGCATTCGCATGGTAGAGCTGCCACCTACCGCGCTGGAAGAGGCACAGGCCGCGTTGGCTGAAATGCAGGCGGTGTTGGCATCCGCGCAAGCGGAGAACAGCGCGCAGAGCGAGGAGATTGCTGCCCTGGCAGCGGATCTGGCGGCCGCCAACGACATGGCGTCCGCCGCGCAGGCCGCTGCCGATGAAGCGCAGGCGGAAGCGGACATGGCCGGCGACGAACTCGCCGCCATGATCGCCGCCGCGTTCCAGCCGTCCGCGATCATGATCTCGGACAGCCAGATCGATCCGAGCCGCGCCAGCTTCGCCGGCGCACGGGTCTCCCTTGCGGGGCCCGATTCCGTGTACGTGTCGTCGATCATGTATGACGGCCAACACTACTCCGCGTTGCTGCGCTACACCGGTGGCACGACCGCCGAGGTCAGCCACGTATTCGGCAGCAGCGGCAAGCTGATCCCGGACTCCGTGGATCTGTCGCAGACGGAGCTGGTCTTCGTGGCGCCGAATGCCTGGGAGGTCTCCAACGTCTCCGTGGGCGGCGCCGGCTATTCCGGGACCTTGGAGTACGCGGGCAACGGCAAGTTGCAGGTAACCGGCATTCGCCAAGTGCAACTGCCGCCGACCACGATGGACATGCTGGCCGACGCCCAGGCGGAACTCGAAGCCGCTCTTGCCGACGCCAGCGCAAAGGGTGAGCAGATTGCGGCTCTGGAGTCCGAACTACAGGCCGCACAGAGCGCCCTTGAAGCGGCACAGGCCGAGGCCGAAGCGGCACAGGCGGCTGCCGACGCCGCGCAGGATGCCGCGGACATGGCCAACGCGGAACTCGACGCGATGAAGATGGGGATGCAGCAGCCATCCGAGGTGATGGTCTCGTTCGACGACCTGGACGCCAGTCTGGTGGACTTCGGCAGCGCGGTCGCGTCTCTGGCCGGACCGGACGCCATCTACGTTTCCAACATCATGTACGCCGGACGGCCCTACTCGGCCCTGCTCGCATACGCCGGTGGCACCACCGCCGTCGTGAAGCAGGTGTTCGGACCGGACGGCAAGCTGATTCCCGATTCGGTAAGTCTGGCGCAGACCGAGATCGCCTTCCGGTCTCCTGACACCTTCGCAGTGTCGAACGTGTCGGTCGGTGGCAACGGATACTCGGGCACGCTGCAGTACACCGGCAACGGACAACTGCAGGTGACCGGCATCCGCCGCGTCACGCTTCCGCCGACCGAGGCGGAGATGGCCGCTGCCGCCATCGAGGCGGCCAAGGCCGAAGCAGCTCAGATGGTGAGCGACGCCAAGGCCGAGGCCGAGGAGATGGTGAGCGCGGCCATGGCTGACGCCGCGGCAGAAGTGGCCGCAGCCGAGGCCGCCGCCGATGCCAGGGTGGCCGACGCCAGGGCGGAAGCCGATGCGGCGCGCGCCGAGCTGGAAGCCATGAAGATGGCCATGCGGCAGGCAGCCGACGTGATGGTTTCGTTCGGCAGCCTGGACGCCGCGCTGGCCAACTTCGACAACGCGCAGGCGTCGCTCGCCGGCCCGGACAGGATCTACATCTCGTCGATCATGTACGACGGGCAGCCCTACTCCGCGCTGGTCAAGTACGAGGGCGGAACCACCGCTACCGTGCTCGGCGTATACGGGACGGCCGGCAAACTGATTCCCGACGCGGTCGGACTGTCGCAGACCACGGTCGCCTTCGTATCGCCCGATTCCTTCGCGGTCTCCAACGTCAACGTGGGCGGCGTCGGCTACTCCGGCACGCTGCAATACACCGGCAACGGGCAGTTGCAGGTGACCGGCATTCGCCGCGTCACCCTGCCGCCGACCGAGGCCGAGAAGGCCGCCGCGGCGATCGACGCGGCGATGGCCGACGCGGACCGGATGGTCAGCGCCGCCATGGCCGACGCCGATGCCGCGGTGAGTGCCGCCATGGCCGACGCCGAAGCTCAGGTGAGCGCGGCGATGGCCGAGGCGGACCAGATGGTCAGCGCCGCCATGGCTGACGCCGATGCCAGGGTGGACGCCGCGATGGCGCGCGCCGCGGCGGCGGAAGCCGAGATGGACGCCATGAAGATGGCGATGCACCAGCCTTCGGCGGTGCAGGTCGCCTTCTCTCAACTCGACGCCGGTCTGGCCGACTTCAGCGGCGCGCAGGTTTCGCTGGCCGGACCCGACGCCATCTACGTCTCGAACATCATGTACGATGGTCAGCCCTACTCCGCGCTGCTCAAGTACGCGGGCGGTACGAGCGCCACCGTGCAGTACGTGTTCGGGCCGGTCGGCAAGTTGATTCCCGACTCGGTCGACCTTTCACAGACCACGGTCGCCTTCGAGTCCCCGGACTCGTTCAGGGTCTCCAACGTCGGTGTCGGCGGTGTCGGATACTCCGGTACGCTGCAGTACACCGGGGACGGGCAGTTGCAGGTATCCGGCCTGAACCGCGTGAACCTGCCGACGAAGCCGGATGCCCTGTTGGCCGATGCGCGGGCGGACTTGGCCGATGCGCGAGCGGAGTTGTCCGCGGCGCTGACCGAGCTCGCTGCGCAGAAGCAGGAACTCGATGCGGCGAATGCCGATGCCGAAGCAGCGCGCCTGGCGCTGGCCGCGGCGAACAACGCGCTGGCCGCGGCGAACAGCGAGTTGGACGCGGCAAACGATGCGCTGGACACCGCCGAGAGCCGTGCGATGGCGCTGGAGACGGAAATCGCCGCTCTCATGGAAGGGTCGAGCCTGCCTGGCCTGAACATCGGTCTGCTCGATCTTGAAGCGGCCTCCCTGTCGGCCGCCGGCCCGAACGAGGTCTACATTTCCGGAATCCAGTATGCCGGCGCCCCGGTGTCGGCGCGAATTCGCTACGACGCCGGTGCGGCGACCGCAACGGCGCTGTTCGAGGGAGCCAACCTGGTCGCCGATTCGTTGCAGCTCGATGCGGCGCAACCGACTCTCCAGGATGACAGGCTGGTCATCTCCAACGTAGGGATCGAGGGCCGTGCCCACACCCTGACGCTGACCCGCGGCGCCGACGGCCAGGTGATGGTGGCGGCGAGCGATGACGGTTGGGACGTGCGAACCCGCGGCGAACTTGCCCGCGACAACCTGATCCGAACCGGCAACTTCGTGGTGAACGGGTTTGCCGACGGGGAGGCGCTTCCGGGCGAAGGAACGTGGGATTCACAGGGTGGATCGGTCGTTCAGTCCGACGCCGACTCGACCCACGCCAAGTTCTCGATTCCGGCGGACCAGTCGGCGGACAAGCTGTTGTTCGGATTCTCGGCCAACGCCGACGGCGGAAGCAAGGTTGGATTCGGACTGCACATTCTGGCCTCCGCTACGCCGGATTCGGGGAATACCTGGAACTACGGTAACTCCTATCTGCTGTGGGTGACCCAGGATCCGTTCTACGACTCGGAGGATCTGCACCTGCAGTTCTATGAGTCGGCGGACGACAACACGCTGATGTGGCTCGCGAGCAGCAGGATCCCGCATGGCCTCGCCTCGATGATCAACGTGGAGGCACTCTACAGCGACACGGGCATGACGACGCTCCTGGTCAACGGCGAGGAGCAACTCACCGTCAACGTCGGTACGGGCGTGCGTGGCGGCGACGTGATCGCACTGCGTACCCTCCACGGTCCGGTGGAGTTCACGCAGGTGTACGTAGCCGCGCCGTAGAGCCTGATAACGGCGCGGTTTTACCGCCGGAGCGCTCTCACCGGTTCAGGTGAGTGCGCTCCGGCGTTTTTTTGGGCTATCGGATTCGTCGTGTCGGCGCAGGCCAGTGAATTGCACGGATAGCTCGACGGCGAGCCCCCCGGCAGGATGTTCAGGCAGCGGGTGCGAGTTGCACCTTGAAGGTGAAGGCGTGCTCACCCCGCAGGCGGCGCGGCACTTCGATGGTCATCCCCGCGTCGGTGCGGCGCCACTTCAGTTCGCCGGGTACGCCGAGCGCGGTGACGGCTGCCACCTCGTCGTCGTAGAACAGGCGCAGCGCCTCGATGGTGATGGCGTCGCCGGGTCGGCCGAGACAGATCGCGTACACCGCGTCGCCCTTGGTCGTGAAGCGGATGTCCTCGGCTGTGAAGCGCGGCTCGCTCTTCTCGGTGAAGTGGCCGCTCCCCTCCCGCTGCGTAGGCCCTTCGCCGAACGACACCCATGGCGTGGTGCCGTAGATCGCTTCGCCGTTGATCTCCAGCCAGCGCCCCATACCGCGCAGGCAGTCGGCGGCCTGGTCGGGAATGGTGCCGTCGGGGCGCGGCCCGACGTTCAGCAACAGGTGCCCGTTCTTGCTGACCCGGTCCACGAGGTTGTGAACGAGACGCTCGACCGACTTGTAGCCGGCGTCCTTGACGTACGACCACACGCCGTGCGCGTCGACGGTCGTGTCGGTCAGCCAGACGTGGTTGGTCAGCTCCCACATTCTGCCCAGTTCCAGGTCCGCCACCCCGGTCATCGGCGGCAGGTTGAACCAACCCTTGGGAATTTCCTTGAAGGTCACCACGACGCCGCTGCCCCACTCCCGTTCCTTGTTGTAGTAGTAGGCCAGGAACCGCTTGCGGCGCTGTTCGCGAATGAAGCCGAGCCCGAAGTCGAACCAGATCAGGTCGGGCCGATAGCCGTCCACCACCTCGTACAGCTTGCCCTCCCAGCGGTCGAGAAACCAATCGTCGGGACGGGCGTCGGCGGCGTGCGGGCCGGTGTACAGGTCACGGTAGCGGGAGTCGGCGCAGTCGTAGCGCTGATCGTCGGTGGGAAACATGTACCAGTTCTGGGCGTGGTGGAAGGTGGCGGCGAACTTCATTCCGCGGCTCCGGATCGCCGCCGCCAGTTCGCCGGTCACGTCCCGCTTCGGCCCCATGCGGGCGGCATTCCAACTGTTGATCCGGGAATCCCACATCGAGAAGCCGTCGTGGTGCTCGGCCACCGGACCGGCAAAGCGCGCCCCGGAGGCGGCAAACAGTTCCGCCCACTCGTCGGCATCGAACTTCTCCGCGGTGAAGCGGGCGATCAACTCCTTGTAGCCGACCCGCTCCGGGGGCCCGAAGGTCTCGCTGTGGTAGCGATACTCGGGACGTTCGGGGTTGTACATCTGCTTGGGGTACCAGGTTCCATTGGTACCGTAGGCGGCGACCGAGTAGGGGCCCCAATGCGTGTAGATGCCGAACTTCGCATCCAGGAACCATCGCGGCGTGGGGTGGGTGGCCAGAGACGACCAGGTGGGTTGGTAGCTGTTCATCGATCTGCTCCTTCGCAATGTGTCATGTGCAATGTGCCGTTACTCACGGATGCCGGACTCTACCCTATTGCGGCAATTCGATGGTGACGCGGCCCGCGACGACGCGCACCGGGTAGCTGCGCACGCGCGCGGTGGCCGTTGCCGCGGAGGTGGCGGCGGCAAGCAGGCCGTCGGCAAGCAGGAACGACCAGCCGTGCCAGGGACACTGCAGGACGGGCACCGCGTCTCCGAACACCGGACGCCCCTGTTCGAGGTGGGCGCACGCCTGTTCGACTATGCGTCCCCGGGACAGCGGTGCGCCCTGGTGCGGGCAACGATCGCGCAGCGCGTGCCAGCACCCCGCGTGGTGCACCACCACGAGTGATCGCCGCCCGACGACTACCGGCCGGACACTGCCGTCGGGGAACGCCGCCACCGGCCCCACATCGACACCGGTGACTCGCCTGTCTGCGCCAGCTCGTTCCACGCGCGGTTCAGGCGCGCTCGAAGTCGTAGAACCGGCGCGCATTCTCGCTTGCGATGGCGCCGTGCAGGGCCGTGAGGCGGAGCGCCCGGATCGCCTGGTCGGGGGCGTCAAAGTCCCAGTGCGGATAGTCGGTGGCGAACATCAGGAATTCGTCGTTGCCGATCATGTCGATGATCTGCAGCAGGTGCCGCGGATCCTCCGGCTCCTCCATCGGCTGGGTGGTGGCGCGAAACTGCTCGCGAATGTACTCGCTCGGCAGCCGGGTGAGCCAGGGCACCTCCTGCCGCAACCCCCGGTAGTTCTTGTCGAGGCGCCACATCAGCGGCGGCAACCAGGCGAAGCCGCCCTCGATCAGGGCGATGCGGCACTCCGGCAGCTCCTCCAGCACCCCCTCGCACACCAGGCTGATCACCTGCGATTGAAACGCCTGCGCCATGCCGGTGTGGTCCTCGATGTAGTAGGAGGGCCAGCCGACGCCGGTGATCGGGCCGCCGCCGCCGCCGAAGTGGATGCCTACCGGCAGCCCCGCCTCGGTCGCGGCACGGAAGATGGGCCGGAACCGCTGCCGGCCGTAAGGTTCCGGCGAACGCACCAGCAGCAGCACCTGCACGAATCGGCCATCGCGCGCCACCGTGAGGATCTCCTCCGCCGCGGCATCGGGGTCTTCGATGTTCACCACGATCGATCCGCGCCAGCGCGAGTCGGCGTCCAGCCACTCGTCCGCCAGCCAGCGGTTCACCGCCCGCATGAACTCGCTGCCGAGATGCAGGTTGCGCACCAGCGAGTGGGCGTACAGAGGATTGATGATTGCGTAGGCAAGGCCCCAGGTGTCCAGGAGCTGCCGGGCCGCGAACCGCTCATCGGTGCCCGGCTTGCCGCCCCCCGGCGGGTAGGCGTCGCGGCGCGCGGCGTTGGCGTACACCTTCGGGTAGTGAATCGCCGTCGGCTCCGCGTAGCCGGTGTCCTGCACGAACGCGCGCCAGCGCGGCGCCAGGTAGGGGTACAGAGCCTCGATCGACGCGGGGGCGGCGTGGCAGTCCGCGTCGATGAAGCCGGTGGTGGCCGCGGGCGCCGCGGGCGTCTGCGAAGCTTGCACCAGGGTATCCGCCATGATGCGCGGCATCATAGCGCACGCGCGCCGGCAGTGGAACCTGAGCGTGAGTTCCGCTACCCTGCGCGCCATGGCAGAGTTCACGACCTGGCGGGCGCGCATGGGCGGCCGCAATGCCGCGCCCGTGGTTGATCATCCGGGCTTGGGCTGGTGGCGCGAGGCGCGGTTCGGCATGTTCATTCACTGGGGCCTGTACGCCATTCCGGCGGGCGTCTGGAAGGGCGAGCCGGTGGACGGCATCGGCGAGTGGATCATGTTCCGCAGGCGCATTCCGCGTGTCGAGTACGAGCCGCTGGCGAAGCAGTTCAACCCGGTCAGGTTCGATGCGAAGGCGTGGGTAGACCTTGCCGTGCAGGCGGGCATGCGCTACCTGGTGATTACCGCCAAGCACCACGACGGTTTCGCCCTGTTCCACTCGCCCTGCTGTCCCTACAACATCGTGGACGCCACCCCGTACGGGCGCGACCCGCTGGCCGAGCTGGCGGATGCCTGCCGGGATGCGGGGATCAGGCTCGGCTTCTACTACTCGCAGGACCAGGACTGGCACGACCCGGGCGGCTCCCGCAACGACTGGGACTTCGCCCCGGAGGAGAAGGACTTCGGCGCCTACCTGGAGCGCAAGGTCAAGCCGCAGTTGCGCGAGCTGCTGACCGGGTACGGGCCGGTGGGGCTGATCTGGTTCGACACGCCCTACTCCATCAGCCGCGAGCACAGCATCGATCTGCGCGACTTCGTGCACCGGCTGCAACCGGACTGCCTGGTGAGCGGGCGTATCGGCAACGACGTGGGCGACTACGGCAGCCTGGGCGACAACCAGATTCCCGCCGGGCGCGTGCAGGCCGATTACGAGACCCCGGCCACGCTGAACGACACCTGGGGGTACAAGACCCACGATCACAACTGGAAGTCGGTGCAGACCCTGCTGCTGCTGCTGATCGACCTGGCGAGCAAGGGAGTGAACTACCTGCTCAACGTCGGTCCCACGGCGGAGGGGGTGATACCGGAACCGAGCGCCGAGCGGCTGCGCGCCATCGGCGCCTGGCTGCAGGTGAACGGCGAGGCGATCTACGGCACGCAGGGCAGCCCGTTTCCCTACGAGCACGACGGGCTGCGCATGACGGCCAAACCGGGCTGCCTCTACCTGCACCTGCTGCAGCCGGCGCAAGAGATCGCCGTGCACGGACTGCGGTCGCGGGTAACCGGCGCCCGGCTGCTGGGGTCGGAGGCGGAGGTGCACTTCGAGCAGGACCGCTCCCGCGCCGGCGAAGTCGATCGGCTGCGCATCGGGCTGCCCGACCTGAGCGGCTGCGAGCCGGTTCCCGTGATTGCGCTCGACCTGGCCGGCGACGCGGAAACCGACCCCCTCACCGTGCAGCAGCCGGACGGGGCCATCCACCTGCACGCCCACCTGGCGAGCGTGGCGAAGGAGCCGGATTCTACCCTGGAGGTTCTGTCCAACGGCATGACCGCCGGCTGGATGGACACCGCGAGCGAACTGTCGTGGCAGGTGAAGGTGTGCGAACCCGGCAGCTACGAGGTGACGGTGATCACCGCCCCGCGGTACGACACCACGGAGGTGGACGAGCACCACCTGGAAGTGGCCGCCGCCGGCAGCGCGGCCGGCGGGCCGTTGCGCGCCGCAACCGCGATCGACACTGCGCGCTCGCAGTATTTCCCCGAGTACGCGGTTGCCCTCGGCCGCGTCGAGGTCGGCGAGCCCGGTACGCACCGCTTCACGCTGCGTGCCATCCGCGTGGTGGACGGGACGCCGGACGGGGTGACGGTGTTCGGCGCCACCCTGCGACCGGCGTGAGGCGGCACCGTCGCGACTCACCGTGTTTGGCAGCGGTATCGCGATGAGATAGAGTAAGCGGAATCACTTCCCGAAAGGAGGGCCGTATGGGTCTTTCACGTGTGTTTCGGTTGGCGGTGGCGTTGCTGATGGCCGGCAGCGCACCGCTGGCACTGGCGCAGGAGCTTTCTCTCCTGCAGTGGAGCCACTTCGTACCGCGCTACGACAAGTGGTTCGACGCCTGGGCCGAGGATTGGGGCGAGGCGAACGGGTTCACGGTACGCGTCGACCACGTCAACGTGGCGGAGTTGCCGGCGGCGCTGACCGCCGCCATCGAGGCGGGTGAAGGGCCGAGCATCATCGAGATGGTGTTTCCGCCTACCGCGTTCATCGAAGGGCTGCATCCGCTCAACGACGTCAACGAGGCTGCGGCCGCCGCGCACGGCGAGCGCACGGCCAACTGCCAGGCGACCAGCTACCTGCCGATCAACGATACCTACGTCGGCTTTACCCACGGCTACATCCCCGACCCGGGGGACTACCAGATCAGCCTGTGGGCGGACGTGGGCATGCCGGACGGGCCTTCCACCTGGGACGAGCTGTACGAGGGCGGCCTCGCCGTCTACCGGAAGCACGGCGTCCCGGTCGGCATCGGCTTGAGCCCGGAACTCGACAGCCGCATGGCCACGCGCGCCGTGATCTGGTCGCACGGCGGCAGCGTGCAGGACGCGGACGAAAACGTGGTGCTCAACTCACCGGAGACCATCGCCGCGGTCAAGTACTACGCCAAGCTGCAGAACGACGCCATGACCGACGAGGTGTTCGGCTGGACCGCCTCCTCCAACAACCAGGGGCTGATCGCCGGCGAGCTGAGCTACATTCTCAATTCGATCTCCGCCTACCGCTCGCTGCAGAAGATCGACGAGGAAGCGGCCGCCGACATCGGCTTCGTACCGGCCCTCGCGGGTCCGGCCGGCGCCTTCGCATCCAGCCACGTGTGGCAGATCTACGTCATTCCCACGTACGTGCAGGGCGCGGAGCTGGAGGCGGCCAAGAAGTTCATCCTCGACCACACCGCGGCGTACAGCGATGCGGTCTACAACTCCGAGCTGTACAACTTCCCGTGCTACCCGAGCACCGTGCCGGAGTTGTCCGGCTGGCTGGCGGATGACCCGTTCGGCTCGCAGCCGGCGGACAAGCTCAAGGTGCTGGAAACGGTCAACGAGTGGTCGGTGTACATCGGCTACCCCGGCACCGCCAACCCGGCCGTGATGCAGGCGTTCGGCGAGAACCTGGTGGTCAACATGGTGGCCCGGGTGGCGAAGGGCGAGCAGAGCGCCGAGGAGTCGGTGGCCGAGGCGCACGCGCGTGCCGAGGAGATCTTCGCCGACTGGCGCGCCCGCGGCTACCTGCGCTGACCCACCCCGCCGTAGAGGAGAGTTCCCGCGCGGCATGTTGATACATCGGCTCAAGGTGGCCGGGCTGTTGTCGTTCGGACCGGAAGGGATCGACCTGCCGCTGCAGCCGCTGAACGTCCTGATAGGTCCGAACGGCTCGGGGAAGTCGAATCTGCTCGAAGTGCTGGCCCTGTTGCGCGCGTCGCCAATCAATCTCCCCGCCCCAGAAACGTCTCCTGCTGGCCAGCGAAGGAAAGACCCGGCAGGTCGTCGGCGTTCGCCGACGAGCGCACCGCCAGTGCCGGCGTGCCCGCCACGGCGCCGCCCTCCAATCAAGGCGATCGGCGGTGTCGACGAGTGGCTGTGGAAGGCGCCGACGGTTGCCGGACTGACCAAAACGGTGAACGCCGCGACCATTGACGCGGTTGTTCAGTCACCACCGCAGGGACCATTGCCGCTACGTCACGTTCTGGAGATCACTCGGCATGGTGACCGCTTCGAGGTGGCAGACGAGCGTATCGAAAACGAACATCCGCAGGCCGGCCATACGGACACGTATTTTTTTTACCGTTACCAGCACGGAGAGCCGTTCATCAACGATCCGGAAGCCCGCGGGCTTCGACGCGAGAGCGTGAAGCCGGAGATGTCGATCCTGTCACAGGTGAAGGACCCCGAGCGGTATCCGGTGCTCGGGTGGCTCCAGGACCAATACGAACAGATCCGGCTGTACCGGGATTGGACATTCGGTCCTTCGACGTCGCTCCGGCGCATGCAGAGCAGTCACGGCAGAAACGACATCCTCGACGACGGCGCCGACAATCTGATTCTTGTGCTCTCCAGTATTCTTCCGCGCGTCGAGGATCGCTTCGTCGACGCGCTACGTCAGTTATACGAAGGCGTCGATGGCATCTACGCAACGGTTCGTGACGGCAACCTGTTGCTCTCCCTTAAGGAGAGCGGCGGCCGTCTGATCACCATGGCCCGTCTCTCCGACGGTACGCTACGCTACATGACCCTTCTTTGCATCCTGTTGCATCCCGATCCACCGCCGTTGGTTGCAATTGAGGAGCCGGAGCTTGGGCTTCATCCCGATCTGATCCCGGAGATTGCCGAACTGTTGGTCGAGGCGTCGAGGCGCATGCAGCTCGTAGTGACGACCCACTCCCGGATGCTGGTGGATGCGTTGACCGCGCATCCTTCCAGCGTGGTCGTATGTACCAAGGAGGATGGCGCATCTCACTTCGAACGTCTGGACGAAGGGCACTTGAAGCAGTGGTTGGAGAATTACAGCGCGTCGGCAACGCTTGGAGATCTCTGGAGTAGCGGGGACATCGGAGGCAACCGTTGGTGAGCGCACAGATCTTCATCGAGGGCGGCGGCGAGGGGCAGATGCATGAAAGGAATTTCCGCAAGGCCTGGAGCGAATTCTTCAGATCGGCAGGACTGTCCGGCCGAATGCCTGCCATCGTGCGTGGCGGTAGCCGAAACCAGACGTACGACAAGTTCACTCATGCAGTCGGCACGCCGAAGGCACGTAAGCTCCCGGTCTTGCTGGTAGACAGCGAAGAAAGCGTCGGGGACGGAACCACCGCATGGGAGCATCTGCGGAATCGTGATTGCTGGTCGCAGCCCCAGGGTGCTCGGAACGATCAAGCGTTTCTCAACGGCAGCTACTCGGCGACCTCCTGAAGGACAGGGATGAGTTCGGTTCGCTTGGCCGGGGTTGTGAAGCGGTTCGGCGATGTCGTGGCCGTGGCCGGGGTGGACCTGGAGGTCGAATCGGGCGAGTTCCTGGTGGTGCTGGGGCCGTCCGGGTGCGGCAAGACCACGCTGATGCGCACCGTGGCGGGCCTGGAGACGCCGACCGCGGGGCGGGTGCACATCGGTGAGCGCGACGTCACCGCCCTGCCGCCGCGCAAGCGCGGTATCGCGATGGTGTTCCAGTCCTACGCGCTGTACCCGCACATGACGGTGGCGAACAATATCGCCTTTCCGCTCAAGGCGCAGGGGCGCTGCCCGGACCGCAATGAGCGCGCCGAGCGGGTGCTTCAGGCTGCGCGCAAGGTGAGCATCGACCACCTGCTCGACCGGCGCCCGCGCCAGCTCTCCGGCGGCGAACGGCAGCGGGTGGCGATCGCGCGCGCCATCGTCACCGAGCCGGAGGTGCTGCTGCTCGACGAGCCGCTCAGCAACCTGGACGCCAAGCTGCGCGCCTACGCCCGCGACGAGTTGAAGTTCTTTCAGCGCGAACTCGGCATCACCACCATCTTCGTGACTCACGACCAGATCGAAGCGATGGGCCTCGGCGACCGCATCGTGGTGATGGAGCACGGCCTGGTGCAGCAGGTGGGACCACCGCAGGCAATCTACGACCAGCCGGCCAATACCTTCGTCGCCACCTTCCTGGGCTCACCGGGCATGAACCTGCTGCCGGTGGCCCAGGACGAGCTGCTCGGCTTCCGTCCAGAGCACCTGCAGCCGGCGGAGGACGGCGCGGCCCCCGCCGGCTCGACGAGGCGCTTCGACTTCCGCGTCACCCGCCTGGAGTACCTGGGCGCCGACCGCCTGCTGTACGGCAACGTGGACGACTACCAGGGCAACCCGCACCTGACCCTGGCCCGCCTGCCAAGCAACGTCACGGTGGCGCTTGACGTAGGCCGCACCTACCCGTTCGCGGTTACCCGCGCGCACCGGTTCGACCGCCGTAGCGGCGCTCGGCTGGCGGGCGAACGCGCGGACGGCAGCCACGCCGGGAGGGCGCCCCGATGATCGGTCCGCTCGGAACCGAGATCCGGAACGACCGCCGACCGGTGCCCTCCATCCGAGCGCTGCCCCCAGCCCCCGCGCCACGGACCGCCCCGAGCGGCTCGGCATCGACAGCGGCCCGGAGCACCCTGGCCGCGGCGGGCAGCGACACAGCCGTTCCGGCGCCGTCCCCGACCGAATCCGGCGCAGATCCGATTCCCGGCGTCATCCGTCCCGGCATCGACAGCGGCGCCGAACACGGCGCCGCCAGGACCGCCTCGCCGTGAGCGGCAACGCTGTGGACAGCCGCGGCGAGCGGCGACCGCACGGCTCGCCCGCACCGGGCACCGGGGCGGTGGCGGCAACCGGCGGCCTGCTCGACAACCGCCGCCTGATGGGGTTCGCGTTCCTGGCGCCGGCGGTGGTATACATCGCGCTGCTGATCGGCGTGCCGTTCGTCACCGCCTTCGCCTACAGCTTGAGCGACGCCACGGTCGGCAACACCGACTTCCGATTCGCCGGCCTGCGCAACTTCGAGACCGTGCTGAGCGCACCCGACTTCCACGCCGCCCTGCGCAACACCTTCGTGTTCACGATCGTCGCCCAGGTGTTCGTGCTGATCCTGGCCAACATGCTGGCGCTGATCCTCACCGCGCCGCTGCCGCAGAACCGCCTGGTGCGCGGCGGCATGTGGGGCGCGCGCCTGTTGCTCATCATGCCGTGGGCCACGCCGCTGGCGCTATCGGTGATCGGCTGGCTGTGGATGTTCGACTCCAAGTACAGCCCGATCGACTACCTGCTGGAGCAGGTCGGCCTGCTCGGCCCGGGCAGCGTGTGGGGGCCTTCCCGCAACCTCACCTGGCTGGGCAAGACCTACCTGGCCAAGGCGTCGATCATCTTCGTGCACGTGTGGCGCATGACGCCGCTGGCGACCGTGATCCTGATGGCCGGCCTGTCGAGCATCCCCACCGACCTGTCCGACCAGGCCAAGGCGGACGGCGCGCGCTACTTCCGGGCGCTGTTCCAGGTCAAGCTGCCGCTGATCCTGCCGATCATGCTGAACTCGCTGCTGTTCTCGTTCATCTTCACGTTCGGCGACCTGACCGTGGTGTACGTGCTGACCCGCGGCGGGCCGATCAACCACACGCTGACGCTGCCGATGTACAGCTTCCTGGTCGGCATCGACGGCGGCAACCTGTCGCAGGGGGCGGCGATCGCGCTGTTCATATTTCCGGTGCTGCTGGCGGTGGCGATCGTGATGCTACGCGGCGCCAGCCGGGCCCAGGTGCGCTGATGGCAGCCTCCGTGACGCCGGGTGCGCACGCGGCCGGCCGGCCGGCGCCGCCGGCGCGTGCCCGCGGTTCGTTCGCACGCGTCAGTCCGCAGCGCGTCATCAAGGGCACGCTCTACACCGTGGCCGTGCTGCTGTTCTGCCTCGTTGCCGCAGCGCCGTTCCTGGTGATGGGCATCACCACGTTCCAGACCGACAAGGACCTGTACCGGCGCGACGCGAGTCCGTTCGACTACGCCGAGGCACCCACCCTGGAGCACCTGGACAACCTGTTCAACGACACCAACTACGTAGTCTTCATCCGCAACTCGATGGTGGTGGGCGCGTCGGTGGTGGTCATCACGCTGCTGCTGGCGCTGCCGGCCGCCTACTCGCTGGCACGCCTCACCGGACGCTGGGGCGAGCGCGCCGGCATCCTGATGTTCATCGTCTACCTGGTGCCGCCGACGCTGCTGTTCATCCCCCTGTTCCGGATCATCGTCGCGCTCGGCCTGAGCAACTCGCTGCTGTCGCTGATCGCGGTCTACCCCACCATCACGGTGCCGTTCAGCGCCTGGCTGCTGATGGGCTTCTTCAAGTCGATCCCGCCGGAGACCGAGGAGGCGGCGCTGTGCGACGGCTACCACCCCTACGGCGCCTTCCTGCGCGTGGCGCTGCCGCTGGCGCGCCCCGGCATCATCTCCGTGATCGTGTTCAGCTTCACCCTGACCCTGCACGAGTTCATCTACGCACTCGTGTTCATCACCCGCTCCGAGTGGCGCACGCTGAGCGTCGGCGTGCCCTCCGAACTGATCCTCGGCGACGTGTTCTTCTGGCAGCCGCTGCTCGCCTCCGCCCTGATCATCGCCATCCCGGTCGGCCTGGTATACAACCTGTTCCTCGACCGCCTCATCCAAGGCTTCACCGTCGGCGCCGTCAAGGGTTAGACTGGGTGAGATCGTGATAGGCGGCGTGTGATGGCGATCACGTTTCCGACTCGGGGCCTGTACACTCAGACAACAGCGCTATGTGCTCCGTCCAGGAGTTCTACCCGGCACGATCGCCAAGAACCTATCTTTCGCCGAACCATCAACTGCGCTTGGGTACTGGCGGGCAGCCATGGATGAGAGCGGGGCGCGAGTGCCGGCTGACTATGTGAGCCTCCTGGCGGAAGTGACGGAGCGGGTCCGTGCGGCTCGGTACGCGGCTCTGAGGGCGGTAAATAACGAACTGGTCGGCCTCTATTGGGACATCGGCAGGTTGATCGTGGAGCGTCAGATTGACGGGACCCACGGAGATGCCGTTGTCGAGCGGTTGACCCGTGACCTGCAGGCCGAGTTCCCAGGCATCGCCGGGTTTTCCCGGCGCAACGTGTTTTACATGCGGGAGTTCTACCTGCTCTATCGAGACTTGCCGAAAGTGCAACCGCTGGTTGCACAAATCGGCTGGACTCACAATCTGACCATTCTTCAGCGCTGCAAGGAGCCGCTGGAGCGCGAGTTCTACATCCGCATGACGCGCAAGTTCGGCTGGACCAAGAATGTTCTCATGCACCAGATCGAGAACCAGAGCTACCGGAAGTACCTGCTGGGTCAGACCAACTTCGATCGGACGGTCACACCGGAACTGCGCGCCCAGGCGCACCTAGCGGTCCGTGACGAGTACACCTTCGACTTTCTCGAACTGGGCGACGAGCATAGCGAACGGGAGCTGGAGAAGGCGTTGATTGCGCGCGTCGAAGACTTCCTGCGCGCAATGGGCGGGATGTTCGCCTTTCTGGGGAGCCAGTTCCGTCTGGAGGTAGACGGTGACGAGTACTTCATCGACCTGCTGCTGTTCCACCGCCGCCTGCGATGCCTGGTGGCGGTGGACCTGAAGATCGGCAAGTTTCAGCCGGAGTTCGTCGGCAAGATGCAGTTCTATCTTGCCGCGCTCGACCGCACCGTACGCGAAACCGATGAGAACCCGTCCATTGGAATCATCCTCTGCAAGGAGAAGAAACGCACGGTGGTCGAATACGCCCTGCACGACGCCCGCAAGCCGATCGGCGTGGCCACCTACCGTATCAGCCGGCAGTTGCCGAAAGAACTGGAGGGACAGTTACCCTCGCCGCAGGAAATCGCCCGACTGCTGGATACCGTCGAATGAGCAACCCAGCGAGCGCGATGCGCGTTCCGCGTTACGAGCCAGACATCCGCCGAGAGTGGCGCACGCCGATCTCCGACGGCCGACTGCTTATCCTGTCCGGGTTCGGGCCATCGGCGTACGCACAGTCGACGCTATTCAGAGTGCACATGGACCGACGGATAATCCCCGTCGGCGTTCGGCGGGCACGGGGCCGTGATGAGTAAGCTGCCGATCGGCATCCAGACCTTCCGTCAGATCCGGGAGGAAGGCTACTACTACGTGGACAAGACCTTCTACGCCCGCCGGCTCGTGGAGGACGCCGGCAAGCACTACTTCCTCTCCCGCCCGCGCCGCTTCGGCAAGAGCCTGTTCGTGGACACGCTCAAGGAGTTGTTCGAAGGCAGCGAGAGGTTGTTCCGCGGCCTGGCGATTCACGACGGCTGGGACTGGTCGCAGCGCCACCCGGTGGTCAGGCTGGACTTCAGCGGCGGCACCTTCAAGCAACCCGGAGAGCTGCACGCGAGCGCCATGCGCCAACTGATCGCGGCACAACAACAAGCTACGCCGGGACCACTGGCAAGACTGATGGATGTGCTTCGCGGACGGAGTCCGGCGCCGTTCGAGGACGACACGCTGTCTGGGCGCTTCGCCACGCTGCTGGAAACGCTGCACCGCCGTAGCAGGCGACGGGTGGTCGTGCTGGTGGACGAATACGACAAGCCGATCCTGGACGCGATGGACGATCCGGAGATCGCGGAGGCCAACCGGGACGACCTGCGCGGCCTGTACGGGACGCTCAAGGCGTGCGATGCGCACGTGGAACTCACCTTCATCACCGGGGTGAGCAAGTTCAGCAAGGTGAGCCTTTTTTCGATCTGAACAACCTCACCGACCTCACCCTGGACCCCGCCTACGCGGCGATCTGCGGCTACACCGAGGCGAACCTGGACACCGTGTTTGCCCCGGAGCTGCCCGGTCTGGACCGGGACGAGATCCGCGCCTGGTACAACGGCTACCGGTGGGGCGAAGACGAGGACAAGGTCTACAACCCCTTCTGCCTGCTCAAGCTGTTCCGCAGCCGCTTGTTCCGGGCGCACTGGTTCGAGACTGCCACGCCGCGGTTCTTGATCGACACCCTGCTCCGCCGCGGTTTTGCCGCCCCGGACCTCGAACGTGTTCACGCCAGCGAGACGCTGCTGTCGGCCTTCGACGTGGAATTCATCGCCCCGGAAGCGCTGCTGTTCCAGACCGGGTACCTGACGATCACGGGCGTGGAGCAGCAGCCGAACGACTATCCGCGCTACCGGCTCGGCTATCCCAACCGTGAGGTACGGCGCGGCCTGAACGAACACTTGCTGGACGCGCTCGCGCCGAACTGGCGCGCGGCAGGCGAAGGCGCCGTGCTGCGCCGCGTGCTTGCCGCCGAGGACTGGGCCGGCGTCGAAGCGCTGTTGCGCAGGCTGCTGGCCGGCATTCCGCACGACTGGCATCGGAGGAACGAAATCGCCCGCTACGAAGGGTACTGGTCGAGCGTGTTTTACGCTTGGTTCCAGGCCTCGATGGACGGCGTGACCGCCGAGGAAGCCACCAGCCGCGGGCGCCTGGACCTGGCGGTGCGCCTCGGCCAGAACGCCTACCTGTTCGAATTCAAGGTGGCCGAACGGTCGGAACCGGGCGCCGCACTTGCCCAGTTGCGAGCGCGCCGCTACGCCGACAAGCACCGAGCCGCCGGCCACGCGGTCCACCTCATCGGCGTCGAGATCAGCGCCGAAACCCGCGCCATCGTCGCGTTCGAGACCGCCCCCGGCTGAGCGTACGACATGACGGTCGGCGTAAGTGATGGGCTTGTCGTCCGCGCACGGATTGATACACAATCGTGTACACGAACGAGAACCAGGAGGCAAGCACCGGTCCCCTTGGCGGTGCGCCTTCCGGATCCCGACGACGAGCCGTTTCTCGAAGTGGCGGTCGCCGCGAGGGCAGAGTATCTGGTAACCGGGAACGGCGATCACTTCACTCCTGACCGCCGAGCCGGCGTGCGCGTCGTGTCGCCGCGTGAATTCATCGACGCCGAGCGCTCCCGCATCGGCACATGAAGGCATTGCAACTCCGCCTCGAGCGATGATAGATTGAGGATGGCGCGGGTGGGCGGCCGATGGTTGCCCAGATTCGTCGTCAGTATACGCCTTACCAGGAGCGCATCATGTCCGAATATCCCGTCCGCGGGGTTGGCGAGGTCCGACCCGCCTCCGCACACGCATCTCCGGTTCAGTGGCAGAGTGAGGAACTGGGGGTCGCCTTCTTCGGTCTCGGCCGGCTTCGCGAGTGGCATTCGGCCAGCGAGGATCGGTACGTCGCCGAGCTTCTGCAGTCCTGCTATGTTCTTGCCGGCCGCGCGCTCGCCGATGCCGGTGCACGCTTGGTGAAGCTGAACGGCGCCGAGGGCCTGTGCGTGATCCCGGCAGGCCGCATGGCGGCCGGGGTGCGTGCGCTGTGCGAGCTCGCCGGCGAGGTGCGCGGGCTGGCCTGCGACCGCGGCTTCGACGCTCACCTGAACGCCCGCGTGCACTTCGGTGCGGTGGTGAGCGGCGAGTTCGGCCCGCCCGGCTTGCGCCGCTATGACGTGATCGGCAAGGCGGTGAACGTGGCCGCGCGGCTCGGCGGACGGGGCGTGGTGCTGACCGCGCAGGCGTACCGGCAACTGGACCACGCGAGCAGGCAACGGTTCGACAAGCACACGCCGCCTGTTTCGTATCACTACCGCGCCGAGCGGGCCGGGTAGCGGCATGCTGCTGTACCACGGCACCACGCGGCGCAGCGCCGAGCAGATCGCCATCGAGGGATTTGCGCCGCGCAAGCCGTCGCGGCGCGTGTGGTTCGCGCAGAGCAAGGGATACGCGCTGCGCCGTGCCAAGGTGAAGGCACGGCGCAGGCACGACCGCCCGGTGGTGTTGCTGTGCGAGCTCGACCTTGCGGCGTTGCGGCGTAGGCTCGGCAGCAAGCGGGTGGTGTACCGGGCGGGCATCGTGTCGATCAACGGAAGCCTGCCGGTCACGGTGCTGCGCCATGCGCCCGGGGTGTGGGACCCGCCCTCCTCGGAGCCGGAACTGGCGGCATGGCTGAACAACGTACTTGGGCTCAAGGCGTATCGCGGCATCGGCCGCCGCGATCCCGGCCTGCTACGGCTGGCGCGCTGGATCCGCAACCGGCGCATGTCACAGCCGCGCTCGCGCCTGCGCGACGCCGAGATCCTGGAGCGCGCAACCGGCTGGCTGCCGGAGTGGTTCCGGAACGTGTCAATAGACCCCGCGACCCTGCGGGTCCACCGGCACGCCGCCGAACTGACCGTGCTTCCCGACCTGGAGGAGGCCGGTAACACGGAAGATCTCGCCGGCGACGTGGAGGATGCGCTCGTCTCCGGCAACGCGCGGCGCCGCCTGCGCGGCCTGAAGCGGCTGCGCCGCGCCGGCGATCCCGACCTGGTCGATTGGTGTGCGCTGATGCTCGGCGATGCGGACCGCACGGTGCGCCGCACGGCCCTGGAACTGATCGCCCGTTCCGAGGAAGGCGACCCGCACCTCCTGGTACCGTATGCACGATGTAGTCACAAGGGGCTACGCGCGGCCGCGGTGGCCGGCCTGGTGCACCTCGGCGGCGGGGACTCCGCGGACTGGTGCGTGCGCGGCCTGCGCGACCCGGACGACGTCGTCCGGCTATCCACGGCGCGGGAGCTGGCACGGTTCGACCCGCGGCAGCACCGCCGGCTGTTCGAACTGGCGTTGTACGACCCCAATGCGCAGGTCGCAGAGATCGCGCGCAAGCTCAGCGCGCACCGGGGCTACCACGTGCTCAAGCCGCGCTGGAGCTGAACGCTCCCCGTTTCCGGCAGCGCACCGGCCAGCGCCCTGCGGCATACGCACGGACCCGCACAGCGGGTATCATGGGTGCCGAGGAGGCAGCATGACGATCGACTACGGCGGCAGGGTGGTGCTGGTGACCGGCGCCGCGCAGGGCATCGGGCGCGGCATCGCGCTGGAGTTCGCGGCCAGCGGGGCGCGCGTGGCGGTGGTGGACGTGGCCGCCCAGCACGGCGCGGCGACCGCCCGGGAGGCGGCCGCGCGCGGCCCGGGAGCGGTGTTCATAGGCGCCGATCTCGGCATCACCGACGAGTGCCGGCGAGCGGCGGCCGAGACCGTGGCACACTTCGGCGCCATCGACGTGCTGATCAACAACGTCGGCATCCAGAGCACCGACTCCTACCGCACCGTCGAGGACACGCCCGAGGAGCTGTGGGACCGCATCCTGGCGGTGAACCTGAAGAGCCACTTTCTGATGGCCAAGTATTGCATCCCGGAAATCCGCAGGCGCGGCGGTGGCGCGGTGATCAACGTGGCCAGCGTTCAGGGCCTGCAGTCGATGCCCGAGGTGCCGGCGTACGCGGCCAGCAAGGGCGGCATCCTGTCGCTGACCCGCCAGATGTCGATCGACTACGCCAAGGAGGGCATCCGTGTGCTGGCGGTCAACCCCGGCACCATCGACACGCCGCTGGTACAGGAGGCGGCGGCCGCCACCGACGATCCGGCCGCGGCGCTGGCGATGTTCGCGCGCAACCAGCCGCTCGGGCGCCTCGGGCGTCCCGCGGACATCGGCAAGGCGATGGTGTTCCTGGCCAGCGAGCACGCCGGCTTCATGACCGGCGAGTACGTGAACGTGGACGGCGGCGTGATGGCGATCGGCGCCTGGGCGCCGCCGGTACCGGAGTGGTAGGATTGCGGCGATGAGTTCCCCTGCCCTGCAACTCGGCGTCAGCCACCAGACTCCCGCAACCCTGACCCCGCAGCGCATGCGCTTCCTGCGCCAGATGGGGGTGGAGAAGGTCGAGGTGCGCATCCCGAGCAGCGAGTGCGGCTACGACGACATCTGCCGGGTCCGCGACACGGTCGAGGGGGCCGGCCTGGGGCTGCACGAGATCATGCTCGCCGACCGCTACAGTTGCCGCCCCATCGCCCTCGGCCTGCCCGAGAGCGGCGCCGAGATCGACCTGTTCAAGCGTTTCATCCGCGACCTCGGGCGGGCCGGCGTCGGCGTCATGACCTACGCCTGGCACACCGGCGGCGCCTACGCCACCGGCCGCACCGAGACGCGCGGCTGCAGCACGCGCCTGTTCCAACTCGCCGAGGCGCAGGCGCTGCCCGACGCCTACGACCGGCGCTACTCGCACGACGAGCTGTGGGACAACTACGCCGCGTTCATCCGCGAGGTCCTGCCGGTGGCGGAGGAGCACGGCGTGCGCCTGCAACTGCACCCCAACGACCCGCCGGTGGACCACCAGGGCGTCCCCCGCCTGTTCAGCAGCCGGGTGGCGTTCCGCCGCGCCATGGAGATTGCCGGCCACAGCCCACACTCCGGAATCCTGTTCTGCGTGGGCTGCTTTGCCGAGATGTTCGGCCCCGAGGGCAGCGGCGAAGACGTGGCCGGAGCGATCTACGAATTCGGCAGCCGCGGGCATATCTTCCAGGTGCACTTCCGCAACATCAGTTCGCCGATGCCCGACTTCCACGAAACCTTCCCTGACAACGGCTACCTGGACATGTACCGGATCATGACGGCGCTCGCCGAGGTTGGCTACGACGGCATGGTGGTTCCGGACCACGTGCCGCAACTCGAGGATGGCAGCGGCACCGGCGGTGCGGGAGAAGCGTATATCCTCGGCTACATTCGCGCCCTGATCCAGGCGGTCAGCGCGGACCGGCGGCGACCGTCCCCGTCGTGAGGCACGCCGGCCGCCCCTGCGGCGCGCGCCACCTCAGCGCACGTACCGCCACTCGAGCGCGCGGTCGTTCTCGTACGGCATGTAGCCATGAAACGGCCGCGGATCTTCGTCGAACACCATCGCCAGGAAGTGGCGGTCGCCGTCCCACAGCGGCAGCGACAGGAGGTCGGCAATCGCATGCCACTCCAGTACCCCCTCCGGATTGCTGGTGTACGGCTGACCGTCGAAGCGGTCGATGCGGAAGATGAACCCGAGCCAGTCCTCGCCGCGCGGTCCGAAACCGGTCCAGTTGATGGTGCCGCGCAACGACATCTCACGGCACTCGATGCCCGCTTCCTCCCGTATCTCGCGCCGCATGCAGGTGGCAATGTCTTCCCGCGGCTCCATCTTGCCGCCAAGGCCGTTGTACTTGCCGAGGTGGTCATCGTCGGGGCGGGCGATGCGGTACACAAGCAGGGTGCGCAGGCGATCGGGAGAGACGACGTAGCCGAGGGTTCCCACGATGGGGGTGTATACGCTCACACGGCATGCATACGTCCTGCGCCGACGCCGGTCAACAGCCGGCGGCAACCGACGCCGCACCGGAGGGAGCCGCTAGCCCGTGGCGAAACCCCTGCTGCATTCAAGCGGCGCGCACCGCGGCGTACCGGCCGACCCGTCACGGCGCCGCTTCCTGAGTTGGCTGCCGTTGCGGCTGCTGGATGTCGCGGCGCTGCTCCTCTCGCTCGGGGTTGCGGGTGCCATCACGCGCTGGGTGCTCGGCTCGCGCGGCGGGAGGGCGATGATCCGCGTGACCGCGCCCAGCGCCACCTGGCTGCTGCGCCCCGACGAGGACCAGGTGCTGGAGGTGGCCGGCCCCCTCGGCAGCAATCGCATCGTGGTGCGCGGCGGCGAGGTATTCGTGGAGTCCGCCCCGTGCGCCAACCAGATCTGCGTCAAGACCGGCACCGTGTCGCGGCCCGGCCAGTGGATCGCGTGCCTGCCCAATCGCGTCTTCGTGGCCGTGGAGGGCGCCGGCGATGAACCGATCGACGCCCGCAGCTACTGATGCCGCCCCTCCTGCCGCGCATGTCGGCAGTTCGTGGCCTTCGCCGGCACCTCGCTGCCTCGGTGCTCTTGACCGTGCCGCCGCAGTGCTTACGATGGCGGGGTGAGCAATGACGAACTGCGCGCCGCGTTCCGGCGCGACGGATACGTGATCGTCGAGCGCTACCTGCCGGCGCCGCGGGTCGCGGCGCTGGTCGACGCGGTCGAGGATCTGTACGCGCGCGAAGGCGCGCGTGCCGGCTGGGAGCAGCCCGCGGTGGCGCCGTTCGTACGCCGGCTGTGCAACCTGTTCAGCAAGGGCGACCGGTTCGTCGAGCTGGCCACCGATCCGCTGGTGCTGGAATTCGCCGAATTGATGATCGGCCGGCCGATGACCTGGCACGCCATGAACGCCCACGATCCGTGGCCCGGCCACCACCATCCACACCAGGCGATACACGCCGACCGGCAGAGTTGGCACGACACCCCCGCCTACTTCAACGTGTTGTGGGCCCTGGACGACATCACCGCCGAGAACGGCGCCACGCGCCTCGTGCCCGGTTCTCACCGGCGGCCGTTTCCGGGCACCGAGGTGGACGATCCATTCGCAGCGGTGCCGGGAGAGGTGCTGGCCACCTGCCCGGCCGGGTCGGCGATCCTGCTGCACGGCGACACTTGGCACGGTGCACGGGCCAACTACAGCTCCGGCCCGCGGCGCATGCTGCACCTCGGGTACACCCGCGCGGGAGGCGCCACCCAGTACGAGATCGCCGCTACCCTGTCGCCGGAGCTGCGCCACCGGCTGGCGCCGCTCTCCGACCGCCTGGTACTGCCCTGAGTGCGGAGTCGCGGCAATACCTGTCCACGCACCTCGCGCACCTGCCCGGCGACGCGATGAGCCTGATCACTTTGGTACCGGCGCCACGGCCGCGGCCGACACCCCTCTCCGGCCGCCCGGTGCCCCCCTGAACGCCACCATGAGCCTGATTACCCTGATCCTGGCCGGCGGCAGCGGTACGCGCCTGTGGCCCGCCTCACGTGCCGCCGTGCCCAAGCAGTACCTGAGCTTCGACGGCGGGCCAAGCTACCTGCAACAGGCGCTGCTGCGCGCGCGGGCGGTGTCGTCCGACGCCGTGATGGTGGTGACTGCCGAGGACCAGGTGGACATGGTGGCCGCGCAAATCGCCGCCCAGGGCGCGGCGCCGGCAGCGGCGCCCTGCTACGTCGTCGGCGAGCCGGCGGCGCGCAACACCGCGCCCGCGGTCGCCCTGGGCGCGGCTCTCGCGGGCCGGATC
>JAPPGB010000130.1 GCA_028821475.1 Spirochaetaceae bacterium | reverse complement strand
CTCAACTCGCGACCAAATCAGCCAGCCTATCCCCTTGGTGAGCGATGCGGGCTAGCGAGAGGAATCTGCCGGCGCGGTCGCAGGAGCGCCGCGTGTCCTGGTCCGCTCCGTCCGCGACGATGCTGCCGTGCTGCCCACGCTCTTCCGCCCTTCCGCCGGCGCCCGCCGCCGCCGCCAGGGTCGTGCCGCGCCAGCGCCTCGCGCACCAAGTGCTCCACTAGATACCCCCACGACATGCTTGGGTCCAGGTGCGACAGCAGGTTCTTCAGTTGGCGCAGTCCCTGCTCGCACTCCTCGTCGATGCTCACCATCACTGCACGCTGTCGGGGGGCACGGGGCGACTACGCCGGCGATTCGTCCGACGATCGGGTGCAGCGGTCGCTTCCGGTGTGCCGGTCTTCGTGGCCTTCGATGTCACGGCGCCACCGCGGCTTGCGGCCGACGGCGGCCACGCCGTGCGCGGCGGATGCAGTCATCGCCGCAGCATCGGCCGCCCCCGCTCCGCACGCATCGGCTTCCCGGTCACCCGCTGAGCTTGGCGACGCAAGCAGCCCAGGCAGATCGTGGCAGCACTCTTGAACGACGTTCGTGCTCGCTCTCCGGGATTGGCGCTCGGCGGCGGCAAAGGCGGTCTCCAACTGCGCCGTCGCGGTCAGGGTCCAGCTCGCCGCTCTGCAGGTTTCTTGGCGCAGGCGGTTGCCGAAGCACAGCGGCACGCAGGAACCACGCCGACGCCTCAGGGCTGGCCCACCGCGGTACATGGACACGCAAGGACACGGGCGCGCGGCAGTCCACTCAATCCGCAATTTGCTTCCGTATCGACCGCCGACAATGGTAGGGGGATCGGCGCGTTCTGATTCTGTCACTGCGCAGCGACCATCCCAGCACCGCCGACTACGTCCTAGCGATCCCTGCCAAACCAAGCCCTACTCTCGCCTGAAAGATCGGCGTTCTACCGCTCCCATATGTCCGACATCAGCAACTAGTTACGGTCAGAGTTCGCACAGAACTCCCAGTTCTGCCTGTTTGACAGCTAGCTACTTCGGCTGTGGAACGATGCGGATGTAGGGCAGCGGCTGCTCCCAGCCGTCGGGGTAGGTCTCCTTGGCCGCCTCGTCCGACACCGACGGCAGGATGATCACGTCCTCGCCCTGCTCCCAGTTGGCCGGCGTCGCCACCTGCTTGCCGGCGGTGAGCTGGCAGGAGTCGACCAGCCGCAGGATCTCGGCGAAGTTGCGCCCGGTGCTCATCGGGTAGGTGAGGGTGGCCTTGATCTTCTTGTCGGGGCCGATTACGAACACGCTGCGCGCGGTGGCGTTGTCCATCGGCGTGCGCCCCTCGGACGTGTCGCCGGCGTCGGCGGGCAGCATGTCATACGCCTTCACGATCGCCAGGTTGGGATCGCCGATCAGCGGGTAGGTCACCGCGTGCCCCTGCGATGCCTCAATATCCTTCGACCACGCCTCGTGGTCGCTCACGCCGTCGACGCTGATGCCCAGGACCTTGCAGTTGCGCTTGGCGAACTCGGCGGTCAGGCCGGCCACCGCGCCCAGCTCGGTGGTGCACACCGGCGTGAAGTCCTTGGGATGGGAGAACAGGATCGCCCAGCCGTCGCCGACCCACTCGTGGAAGTTGATCGGTCCTTGTGTCGTGTCGGCGCTGAAGTCGGGCGCCGTGTCGTTGATTCGCAGTGCCATAGCAGTTCCTCCTGGCACCCATCAGCTTATACCAACAACCCGCCTTGGTGAACGGGCCGCCGGGCGGCGTGAAGTGGTAGCATGAGGCAATGCCCGCCGCCGTGACGGACGGGCGGTCATGGAGAGGCTGAAGTGAAGATCGTCGACCTGAAGCTGCGCGAGGTGCGCGGCGTGCTGGAGCACCCGGAGCCGTTCTGGGAGGAGCGGCTGATCATGCCGGTGGACGTGTACCCCGAGTTTCGCGCGCGCGGGGCCCAGTTCATGCCCGGCACCGGGGACGGAAGCTACGACCTGCGGGCGGTATTCCTGGAGATCCACACCGACGACGGCATCGTCGGGCTGGCCGGGCCGTGCGGCCGGATCGAGGCGTTCATCATCGACACCGCGCTGCGCCCGCTGCTGATCGGGCGTGACCCGCTG
Source organism: Spirochaetaceae bacterium (assembly GCA_028821475.1). Taxonomy (GTDB): domain Bacteria; phylum Spirochaetota; class Spirochaetia; order SZUA-6; family Bin103; genus Bin103. The sequence goes on along the minus strand of JAPPGB010000130.1, from coordinate 21,466 downwards.
GCCATCGAGTTGCTGTGGGACCTGATGTACCGATCGACGATCCATGGCCGCAAGGGCGAGCCGATGATGGCGATCAGCGTGGTGGACTGCGGCCTGTGGGATCTGAAGGGCAAGGCGCTCGGCCAGCCGGTGTACCGGCTGCTCGGCGGACCGACCCGCACCAGCTTCCCGGCCTACGCCAGCGCATTGGGGTTCTCGATCGAACCCGAGGCGGCCGCCCGGCGCGCCGCCGGGTTCGCGGCCGAGGGCTACACCGCCACCAAGTGGTTCTTCCGCGACGGCCCCGCCGACGGCCCGGACGGCGTGCGCCGCAACCTGGCGCTGGCCGCCGCGCTCCGGCAGGCGGTGGGCGACGACGTCGACATCATGCTCGATGCGTGGAGTTCCTGGGACGTGCCCTACGCCATCCGCCTGGCGGGCGAACTGGCCGAGTACGGCATCCGCTGGCTGGAGGAGCCGGTTCTGGCCGACAAGCTGGACAGCTACCGGGAGATCCGGCGCAGCTCGCCGGTCGCCATCGCCGGCGGCGAGCACGAGTACACCCGCTGGGGGTTCCGGGCGATCGTCGAGAGCCGCGCCATGGACGTGCTGCAGCCCGACATCTGCTGGTGCGGCGGCATCAGCGAAACCGTCAAGATCTGCGCGCTCGCTTCCACCTTCGACCTGCCGGTGATCCCGCACAACCACAGCACCCATGCCACCGCCCACCTGATCGCCGCCCAGCCGCCCACCACCTGCCCGATCCAGGAGTACCTGGTCAAGTGGAACATCGTGCACCAGTTCTTCCTGGCCGACCCGCTGCGCCCGGTGGCCGGCACCATCACCGTCCCCGACGCCCCCGGCCTCGGCCTCGCCATCGAACAGTCCAAGGTCACCGCCGAGCGCGAACTGAACTTCCGGGCGGGCCGAACTCACTCACGGGCCGGAGTTCGGCGTAAAGCCCGATCATCAGGCCGGCGTTACCGTCGCCGGTTCAGCAACGCCTCCAACTCCGCCACCCGCGCTTCCGCGGCGCGGCGTGCCGCCGCCTCCCGTCGCCGCTCCTCGTTGCTTTCGCTCAGCGTCCGCACCCGCTCACCGCTTACCGGGTCGCGGAAGCGCAGTTCGTCCCGTTCAATCCGCAACTCCAGCTCCAGCACTGCGCTGTACATCACCTGCGTGCCGTCCGCCAGCCAGCTCGGCCGCAATCGCCGGTACGCTCCGCCGCTCAGCTCCAGGCCGTGCAACGGCGGCTCCAGGTAGTCTCCCGTCGGGTCGTACCGCCAGTACTCCTGCACCCCCAGCCGCTGGTACAGTCCCCGCTTCGGACCCTCGTCGTTGGCGCGCGTGTGGCGCGAGGTGATCTCCAGCACGAAGTCCGGCCCCTTGCCTTCCTCCCAGATCCGGTAGGTCGGCCGCATGTGGTTCGGGACCCCAAGCACCACGAACACGTCCGGCGCCACCGAGGCGTCCAGGTTGCCCGCTTCGTAGTAGACCAACAGGTTGCCGGACACGTACACGTCGGGGCGGTGGCGGAAGTGATCGCGCAGACCGGTGACCGCGTACATGAGAGGGATTCCCTGAGCATCGGTTTCCGCCATGGGCTCACCGTCGGAAGTGGGGTAGTCAATCTCGACCTGAGCAGCAGCGAGCGCGGAGTTCTTCATGGACATCCTCCACCGTACCTACCGTATCACCGGAGCGGTGGTTTCGCCATCGGCCATGACCTGCCATCCCTGCCACCCAACTTCGTCCACCGATTCTGTCTGGCCGATCCGCTGCACCCGGTGGCCGGCACCATCACCGTCCCCGCCGCACCCAACCTCGGCCTGGCCATCGACCAGTCCAAGGTCACCGCCGAGCGGGAACTCAACTTCCGGGCCGGCTTACTCACTCACGGGGCCGGAGCACGGCGTAGCGCTCGATCGTCCGACCAGCCTCATCGTCTCTGTTTCAGCAGCGCCTCCAACTCCGCTACCCGCGCTTCCGCGGCGCGGCGTGCCGCCGCCTCCTGTCGGCGCTTGTGTTCGGCGTGCCGGCGTGCCGCCGCCTCCCGTCGCCGCTCTTCGTTGCTTTCGCTCAGCGTCCGCACCCGCTCGCCGCTCACCGGGTCGCGGAAGCGCAGTTCGTCTCGTTCAATCCGCAACTCCAACTCCAGCACCGCGCTGTACATCACCTGCGTGCCGTCCGGCAGCCAACTCGTCGGCAATCGCCGGTACTCTCCATCGCTCAGCTCCAGGCCGTGCAACGGCGGGTCCAGGTAGTCTCCCGTCGGGTCGTACCGCCAGTACTCCTGCACCCCCAGCCGCTGGTACAGTCCCCGCTTCGGACCCTCGTCGTTGGCGCGCGTGTGGCGCGAGGTGATCTCCAGCACGAAGTCCGGCCCCTTGCCTTCCTCCCAGATCCGGTAGGTCGGCCGCATGTGGTTCGGGACCCCAAGCACCACGAACACGTCCGGCGCCACCGAGGCGTCCAGGTTGCCCGCTTCGTAGTAGACCAACAGGTTGCCGGACACGTACACGTCGGGGCGGTGGCGGAAGTGATCGCGCAGACCGGTGACCGCGTACATGAGAGGGATTCCCTGAGCATCGGTTTCCGCCATGGGCTCACCGTCGGAAGTGGGGTAGTCAATCTCGACCTGAGCAGCAGCGAGCGCGGAGTTCTTCATGGACATCCTCCACCGTACCCTACCGTATCACCGGTGCGGTGATCCGTCATCGGCCATGGCCAAGCGGAAGTGATCCACTTGGCGTGCGGCGCCGCACAGGCGCCTGTGGCGTCGGACGCGCCACCCGCCGGTGGAGTCGTGAGAGCTGGTCCCGGAAAAATGGGCGGCATGGTAGAGTGTATCCCAGGCCATGAGGAGGGCCAGCAAGATGGCGACGAAAAGGCGTCGGTTCACAGCGGAGTTCAAGGCCAAGGTAGTGATGGAGGCGCTACGCGGAGACCGGACGATCCAGGCGATCGCGGCCAAGCACGAGATACATCCGAACCAGATCAGCACCTGGAAGCGGCAGGCTCAGACCGGTCTGCGGGAGCTGTTCGCCGACGGTCGGAGCCGGCGGCAGAAGGAGCACGATGCGACCATTCACGACCTGCATGCCAAGATCGAGGAGTTGACCGTGGAGCGCGATTTTTTAGCACGCGGGCTCGGGCGCTGAGCCGGGTCGAGCGACGAGCGATGATCGACCGCGAGCACGACCGTCTGAGCATCAGCCGGCAGTGCCAACTGATCGGGCTGAACCGGTCGACGCTGTACTACCGGGCGGTGGGGGAGAGCGCTGACACGCTCGCGTTGATGCGCCGTATCGACGGACTGTACCTGGAGTATCCGTTCTACGGCAGCCGGCAGATGGTGCGCCATCTGGCACGCGAGGGGAAGCGGGTCGGTCGGCACCGGGTGCGGCGGCTGATGCGGCTGTTGGGGTTGCAGGCGATCTACCGCAAGCCACGCACCAGCGTCGCGAACCCGGATCATCGGGTGTATCCGTATCTGCTGCGAGGGCTTACGATTGAGCGCCCGAACCAGGTGTGGTGCGCGGACCTGACTTACATCCCGGTGCAGGGAGGATTTCTGTACTTGGTGGCGATCATGGACTGGGCGAGCCGGCGGGTGTTGGCCTGGAGGCTGTCCAACACGATGGACACCGAGTTCTGCCTGGCGGCGTTGGCGGACGCTTTGGAAGGCTACGGCATTCCCGAGATCTTCAACACCGATCAGGGCAGCCAGTTCACCAGCATCGCGTTCACCGGCCAGTTGGAGGCGACCGGGATCCAGTGCTCGATGGACGGGCGCGGTCGATGGCTCGACAACGTGTTCATCGAACGGTTGTGGCGTTCCCTGAAGTACGAGGCGGTATACCTGCGCGACCTGGAGGATGGCTTCGAGGCGCAGCGGGTGATCGACGCGTGGATGGCGTTCTACAATGAGACCCGACCGCACTCGGCGCTCGGCGGGCGCACGCCCGCGGAAGCGTACCGCGACGGGGTGGCGGAAGCTGAGCAGGAGGTGGCGTAGCGAACAGGAACGGCAGGCGGACGGCATGGGTGCAAGGGCATCCGAGGACGAACGGGAGCGCGAGCAGTGGGACAAATTGTCCACATATCCACAGGCTCGCTCACCCCCTCCCCGGACCCCACCCCCATTACCGCCGCCTGATCATCTCGACCAGGAGGGTGGGTTGACAACGAACGAGATGCACTCTACAATATCCCATCCACTGTCCAACCAATCGGGTCCACCGCTGTGTGCGCAAAGCGTCTAGCGTGATAAGGTCGTGGCCATCCAGCGAACCTCGCCGACGACCTCGGACGTGCGCCGGTCCCACGGTACCGGCGGCGTGCGCCGATGATGGTCGCCGGCCAACAGCCACCGGCCGGCACGGTCCTTGAGCGCCCGTCGCACCAGCAGTTCGGGGCCCGAGCGCACCACGAAGATGCGTCCGACGCGTAGGCGTCGACGGGTGTAGTCAACCAGGACCGAACACCCGTCCGGCAGCGTCGGTTCCATTGCGTCGCCCCGTATGCCGACTATCGCGCACCGACCGGCATCGATCTCGTGGCGCTCCAGCCATCGGCGTGGGAACTCCTGGTAGCCGGTGACCCGCGCCTGTTCCAGCGGCGGTACTCCGCCACCATCTCCGCCGGCTGCTGCGTCGAGCATGCGAACTCTGACGGAGTCGGCACTCGGCGCCGCGCCGGACAGCGCTGGTTGTCTCACTGCAGCGCCGGTAGCGAGAAGGGCGCGGTGCTCGGCGACGGTGAACTCCCGCAGCAGCGTGGCCACATCCTCGCGCAGGTCATTACGCAGCTTCATCACCCACGCGGGAGGTGTTGCAGCTGCGGGCGCCTCGACAGGAGTACCGGCCGCCCTATCCGCTGTCCCGCCGGAGTCGGATCCGCGTGGTGGTCCGACGTAGAACTCCAATCCGAACGCCGTCGAAGCGCACTCTATGGTGGTGCTCAGCGCCGCACGCCCGTCCAGGAGGCTGCGAAGTTGCCCGACCGGTATTCCCGTGCGGGCGGAGAGCGGACGCAGTCCCTCGCGCTGGACGTGAGCCTTTACGGTCGAGCGCAGGTGGTCCAGTCCGCCGCGTGTCATAAATGACACGATAGCAGAAACCGCACGCAGCCCCAAAGAGGCGTTCCTGAAGCCCCGCTGTCCCTCGCCGAAATCCGTCTGAATGGAGACGGGTGGAGACGGGTTGCACGGGTATGCGATTTATGACACGATTGTGCTATGGAAGACACGACGACCACTACGGAGTGGTTACCGCGGCTCTGTACGATCTTCGCCGCCCACACCCGGCGACGGCTGTCGACGGTCTCCCGCCTGGCGACCGGAAGCGGCGAAACGATCGCCCGTCTGGAGCGCGGCCGCACCATCACGATCCGTCGTGCGGCTCGTGCGCTCCAGTATCTCTCCGATCACTGGCCCGACGACGGCGAGTGGCCCGCCGAGATCCCGCGCCCGCCCCGCCGCCCGAGTGACAGACGCCGATGACAACCGAAATCCCAAGTAAAGGAGGTCATGCAGCTACGTGAACGCGGCGCGCCGCTCCATGTCAGCAGCGCGTTGCTCGAGACAAGTTCGGACTACAGGGCTCCATGCCCTGACGATTACGCGACTAACGACAAACAGGAGAACACCGAAGGTGAAATACATACGATCGATACGCACCGCTTGGCCGGCAGCAGCCGCCGCGGTGGTGATTTGCTTGGGAGGTTGCGAGCAGGCGACCGTGAGTACGCCGGTAGATTTCCCGGCGGACAAGTTGACGCTGTCCATATCGCCCATGACCAGGGGCGTGGCAGCGACGCCCGTCACGCTGCCGGAGGCAACGGGTGACAAGGGTGACTTGACCTACCGTCTGGCGCCGATACCTGCCGGTCTGGCGTTCGACGCCGCGACCCGCGTGCTGAGCGGTACGCCGACCGCTGCCGGCAACCACAGCGTGACCTACACCGCAACCAACGCCACCGGCTCGAAGACGGCTTCCCTCGACTTCACCATCACCGTGAGGCCGGGACTCCAAAGCACCTGGAGGACGCCAAGCCGCGAGTGGCACGACGATGATGGCGAGGTACAGGGACACTTCGTCGACACCCTCACGTTTACGAGCAGCCGGTACATACTGGCCCGATCCCACTACTTCCATGATGGAACGCTGGACCACGTGTGGAATCCAAGCGGCGCGTGGTCAACGGTGGCCGAGGGTACGGTGATCAGAGAGTGGGATGACGAGGAGAACGACTCTCCGATGAGCGTCCGGAAGCACTACGTGTGGGGAAGTGACGACCACAGCGTCCTGTTCATGCATGAATGGATGGATGATCACGAGACGCCGGCGGACGTCGGACTAGAGCGCTATGACTGGGTTCCGAATCCGTTTCCAACACTGACCGGCGTGTGGCAGGCCACCGATGAGTGGGACCAGGGGCCGGTCGTCTTCGAGATGACGATCGGAGCGGATGGGACGTTTACGTGGGAGCAGAGAGAGGCGCACGGGACGGAGCGGTTCACCGCCACGTGGACGCTCGACGAGGGGACCTACTCTCTCGACTTTCAGGGCGCGAGCTCGACCTGGACGCCGCAAGGAGGAACGGCAGAGGAACCCGACGAAGAATTCAAAGCGGATCGCATCGCGTTCGCCCCAACCGACAGCCGCGACCTGATCATTGTTTCTCCGCACTGGCACGAGACAGCAAGCGGTGATGACTATCGTCGACACGGGAATTACTGGATGGAATTTCACCGCGAGTAGCCGCGACGACATCGACCACACGAGGGGCAGCGAGGAGTACACTGCCGCGCCAGTAGCGCGGAGGCGAGGCGTGCTTGCCCGCGCGATGGTCGGGCCACGTTGCGCCTAGGCCACCGGGGACGTTGGTTTGCACGTGCGCCCGACCGTCGTCCCGGCAGGCGGCTCAGTGCGGCAGGATTCGGGCTTGGCGGTACCGGTCGAGGATGGTGAAGAAGCGTACCGGGCTGTCGTCCCAGTCGTGGAAGCCGAGGCGGCGCGCCTTGTTGTGGCTCAGGATCTCGTCCCAGGTGCGCTCCAGGGTGGCGTCGGCGTAGCCCCAGTTGGCCACCCGGTCCAGGTCCGGCTGCACCAAGCCGTGGCGGGCGCAGATCTGCCGCCACAGCTCGCCGCGGCCGGCCATCACCTCGGCCAGCCGCAGCGGGCGCACCGAGCCGAGCGGCATGGCGAACGCGTCCGCCAGCCTCGGCCACAGCGTGTGCCAGCGGAACAGGTCGGTGTTGGTGACGTTGAACGCCTCGTTGGCGCACGCCGGCTCGGTGGCCATCCAGGCGATGGCGCGCGCCAGCAGCTCGATGGTGGTGAGTTGGGTGAGGCTGTCGTACGCTCCCTGCGGGCCCGGGAAGTCCAGCGCCGCGCCCAGCTCGCGGCAGATCGCGGCCCAGGCGCCGAGCGTGCTGACCAGGTTGCGCGCGATCGCCGGCGAGAAGTGCACCAGGGTGTTGGGCCGCGACGCCGACCAGGTCCACCGTGCCGTGGCCGCGCGGGCGCTCAGGTAGTCCTGCTGGTCGTAGTTGAAGTTGTCGATCGGCGCGCGCGGCTGTGATTCCTCGGCCGGAGTAAGGAACGGCCCGACGTGCACGCCGTAGTACTTGCCGCCCTGCACCAGGTGCACGTGCCGCAACCCCGCGGCCGCCGCCTCGGTGGCGGTGACCACGTTGTCCAGCAGCGCGAGGTTGGCCGCTGCGTCCTCGATCACCTGCTCGGCGTGGGTGGCGCGCCCGCAGTAGAACAGGTGGGTGACGCCGCCCAGCGGTGCCAGCGCACGCCGCAGCCGGTCGCGGTCCGCCATGTCCGCCGCCACCCCGGTCACGGCCTCCACCCCCGTGACGGCGGGTTTCCCGACCCCGGCCGGCTCACTGGTGGCGGCGGGCTGGACGGCCGCCGGCGGATGCCGGGCCAGTCCGTACACTCGCCACTCGGCGCGGCCGGCCAGATCGCGCGCCAGGGCACCGCCCACCGCACCGGTGTACCCGGCAATCAGCGCCGTGTACCGACCCTTCGTCACCGACCCGCCGGAGATGGACGAAGTACAGGCGTCTGCGGTCTCACTCCCATGTCACATCGTCGGGTGCGTGGCACGTTCACCTGCCCGCCAACACTGTCAACGCAAATGTGCAAGGGCGCCGTTGGTGTGCAACAGCGCCGACCGCGTGACCGGCCAGCTCGTGCCGCCAAGTCCCGCACACCGCCCCGAGCGGCCGGCGATCAACGCCGTACACCAGGTCGGAGGTCACCGGCCACCCGCGAAGGAGCCGGCGCAGAGTCGAGTGCTTCGGTTCATCGCCACTGTTACCGCACCGTCAGGCGGGTGACGGCGGGTTCGTTGAGTTCGATGCCGAGGCCGGGCCGGTCGCTGAGCTCGATGGCGCCGTCTTCCGGCAGCACCGCGGCGCCGTACAGGTCGGCGACGTCGTCGAGCGGGCCGGAGAACTCGGTGGAGAACTCGTGCGGGCGGGTGGCGTTCTGCACCGTGGCGTACACGTGCAGCGAGGCCATCGAGTTGATGCCCGCCTGCGGGCTGTGCGGCATCACCGGCTTGTTCAGCACCGTGGCCAGCTCGTAGATGCGTTTCACTTCGCTCGGACCGCCGGCGTTGAGGATGTTCGGCTGCAGGATGTCCGGGTCGCCGAGCAGCACCAGGTGCTCGAACCACCAGCGGAACGCGTCCTGCTCGCCCGCCGACACCGCCACGTCGAGCGCGTCGGCGACCTGCTTCAGGCCCGGCAGGTCGTAGTGCGGGATCGGTTCCTCGAAATGGTCGATGCCCAGCGCCTCGAAGCGGTGGCCCTGCTGGATCGCCGTGGACACCGAGTAGCCGTTGTTGGCGTCGAAGCCCAGGTACTCGCCGCCGTCCAGGAACTCGCGCACCAGCCGGAACATCCGGAAGTCCTTCTCCGGGTCCACGTCCTGCCGCCAGCCGCGCCAGTCCATGCGGATCTTGAAGGCGCCGAAGCCCTGCTCGCGGCCCTCCCGGACTCGCGCCACCATCTCCTCCGGCTGCATGCGCCAGCCGGAGCCGGTGCTCCAGTACAGCGGAATGGCGGTGCGCCGCGCGCCGCCCATCAGCGTGTGCACCGGCAGGCCGGTGTCCTTGCCGAGCAGGTCCCACAGCGCCACGTCGATCACCCCGACCACCGCGGCGGGCAGCTTGTTCGACTGCTCATCGCGCCCCAGCGCGAGCGTCTCCCAGTGGCGGTCTATCAGGCGCGGATCCTCGCCCACCAGGGTCGGCTTGATGACGCCGTCCAGGTAGGCCGCGAACACCGCATTGTTGCGGCCCGGCACTTCCGCCCATCCCTCGACCCCGGCATCGGTAGCAACCCGCAGCAGCCCCTTGCCGATGGCAAGCGGCGTACAGGTAATGTCGCTGATCCTCATGGCGGCCACTATACCAGGATGCGACTGGGTGTTCGTGGTATGCTCGGCGGCGGCCATGGCAGTCGTCGTCGACTCCCCGGGTGATGCACCGGTGCGCAGGTTCAACACGGAAGGCCCGGTAGTTCCCGACCGGCACTACTGCGTACCGCCGCTGGCGCGGCTGGACGACGTGCAGCGGGTGCTCGGGCTGGTCCGCGACATGCGCTACTTCGTGCTGCACGCGCCCCGGCAGACCGGCAAGACCTCCGCGCTGCTTGCTCTGCGCGACGTTCTCAACGCCGGCGCTGCCGGGGACCTGCATTGCGTGTACGTCAACGTCGAGGCCGCTCAGGCCCAACGCGAGGACGTGAAGAGTGCCATGCAGGTGATCGTCGGCGAAGCCGCATCGCGCGCGCGTGCCTCCGGCGACGGGTTCCTGTACGATGCATGGCCCGGCATCTTCGCGATCTTTGGCGGCGGTGCCCTCAAGGAAGCGTTGTCACGCTGGGCGGAGGAGTCGTCCAAGCCGCTGGTGGTGCTGATTGACGAGATCGACACCCTGGTCGGGGACACCCTGATATCCGTGCTGCGCCAGCTTCGCGCCGGTTACGACCAGCGCCCGGAACGCTACCCACAGAGCGTGGTGCTGTGCGGGGTGCGCGACGTGCGCGACTACCGCATCCGGTCGAGTTCTGGCGAAATCATCACCGGGGGAAGCGCGTTCAACATCAAGGCGGAGTCGTTGCGGCTCGGCGATTTCTCGGAGACCGAGACGCGGGCGTTGCTGGCCCAGCACACCGAGGAGACCGGCCAGGCGTTTACCGCGGAGGCTACCGCGGCGGTGTGGCGGCAGACGCAGGGTCAGCCGTGGCTGGTGAACGCCCTGTGCGAGCGCGCCTGCTTCCGCGGCGGGGCGAGCCGCGACCGCTCCCGGTCGATCACGGAGGAAGCCATCTTCGACGCGCGGGAGCAACTGATCCTGGCGCGCGAGACGCACCTCGACCAACTCGCCGACAAGCTCGACGAGGACCGGGTGCGGCGGGTGATCGAGCCGCTGCTGCGCGGCGACGACGAGGGCGAGTTCGCGGCGTCGAACCTGGAGCACGCGCGCGACATCGAGTACGTGCGAGATCTGGGCCTGATCGCCCGGCGGGATCCGGTGCGCATGGCCAACCCGATCTACGCGGAGGTGGTGCCGCGCGAGCTGTCCTACGCGACCCAGGCGCGGCTGGTGCAGGAGGTGGCGTGGTACGTGCGGCCGGATGGGGACCTGGACGTGGACAAGCTGATGGGCGCGTTCCAGACCTTCTTCCGGGAGCACTCCGAACATTGGCTCGGGCGGTTCGACTACCAGGAGGCGGGGCCGCAGCTTCTGTTGCAGGGGTTCTTGCACCGCATCGTGAACGGTGGTGGGCGCATCGAGCGCGAGTACGGGCTCGGCTACGGTCGCACCGACCTGCTGATCGTATGGCCGTCCGCCGCCACCGGTGGCGCCGGTGCCGCGGGCGCTGGCGAAACGGCGGTGACCAAAACGGTAGTCGAGTGCAAGGTGCTGCACCGGCGTCACGGGCTGGAGACCACCATCGCGCGCGGCCTGGAGCAGACCGCCCGGTACATGGATCGCTGCGGCTCGCGGGCCGGGCACCTGGTGATCTTCGACCCGAATCCCGACAGGAGCTGGGACGAGAAGGTGTTCCGGCGGGAAGAGAGCCTCGGCGCGCGCTCAATCGTCGTGTGGGGAATGTAGCCTGATGTCGGCGCCCGCCGCTCCAACCGTCACAGGTTTTGGCGGTTGGGCCGTCGTTCGCGGGCGCGCGTCCATGCTATGGTCAGAACGGCCATGGCAGTCGTCGTCCACCGGAAACAGGCCCCAACAGCGCCCCCCCTTGGAGGTAGCTCGTGAGTGATGTCCCGCCCACAGACTGCAGCGCGTATCGGAAGGCGATAGTTGCGGCGCTGGTCGTCCTGATCGGCGTGCCGCTGCTGCTCGCCGGCTGCCGGGGAGCGGGGATGGTTCCGGACCCGCTCGACGCGGTGCATCTGCGCATCGCCACCTGGAACCTGGAGCATCTGAACGACACCGACGACGCCGGCTGTGTGCCCAGGGAGCAGGCGGACTACGCTGCCATCGCCGACCGTATCCGGGAGATCGCCCCGGACGTGGTGGCGTTCCAGGAAGTGGAGAACATGGACGCCGCCCTGCGGGTGTTCCCCGCAACTCACTGGCGCGTGGAAGTGTCCATGCGTCCGGTACCGGCAGCAGAGCCGCGCGAGTGCTGGGGACTGCCGGGCAAGTACGTCCACCAACTGGCGACCGGGTTCGCCGTCCGCAAGGAGATCGCCTACCAGCGCAACGAAGACCTGGAATCCCTCGGCGACCCGGCTCCGCACAATCGCTGGGGTACGGACATTACCGTCGCCCTCGGCGACCGCCAACTTCGCCTGCTGTCCGTGCACCTCAAGTCGGGATGCTGGTCGGCCGAGCAGGACGCGAGCGAGTCCCGCGCAGAGACTTGCGCCACGCTGCGAGACCAGGTTCTCGAACTCAGATCCTGGGCCCACCGCCGGGAGGATGAGCGGACCGCTTTCGGCATCCTGGGAGACTTCAACCGCCGCCTGGCCGTCCGAGACGACTGGGCCTGGAGAGAGCTGTCGCCGAAATCGTCCCCGCTCGATCTCCTCACCGCGGACATCGAAACTCGGTGCGATCCGCGATTCGACGAATTCATCGACCACATCGTGCTCGGCGATGCCGCGGCGGCCATGCTGATCCCGGAATCGACCCGTGAGTGGCCCCGCCACGGCGACCACCCGGACCATTGTGCCGTCTCGGCCGACCTCCAGGTGAGCCGGCCCGCCAGCCGGTGACAGGAAGACGACGGATGCAGACTAGCGGAGTCCGAGTTCCAGGCGCATCCCCACGGCGGCCGCGGCGCGCTTGAGGGTATGCAGTGTTACACCTTCGTTCTCCGGATCGAGCAAGCGGTCGAGTTGTGAGCGGCTGGTTTCCATACGTTCGGCCATGCCCGCCTTGGAGAGGTTCTGTTCCTTCATCGCTTGCTGAAGCTTGTAAGCGAGGACCGACTTGACAGCGTCGTTCTTGGCATCTTCGTAGATGCCGTTCTTCCGCAGCAGACTCTCGAGCGTGGACCCCAGATGAGGATTTTGTTCAGACACTTCTGTGATACTCCTTCGCCCGTCGCTCGGCAAGCTTCAACTCCCGCAACGGCGTCGCTTGGCTCTTCTTGATGAATCCGTGCAGGAGCACCATGTTCTGCTCGGACACAGTGAAGAACACGCGCGCGATACGTCTGGTAATCAGACGACTGCGCACTTCGTATAGGCCCGGATAACCAGAGAGCGATCGGCAGAGGGGAGGACCACATGGCCAACCGAACTCGACTTTCATCAGGTCGCCGCCGATGCGTCTCTTGTCCTCCGGCGATTGTTCCCCAAGCCAGTCGCGAACGGGCTCTCGCCCTCCCGGTAGCCGGAAGAACCGAGCCACAATGGACTTCCCGGGAGGATTCATCGCCGCTGAATGTACCAAAAAAGGTACTGCAATTCCACTCCTCGGGCAGACGGTGCGCCGAATTCAGGTTGGTAGGCCCGCGACCCCACGTGCCTTGACCGCCGGGCGGTGGCGGTTACATATTCGCGGGCGACAACTCATATCCCAAAGGAGCAGATACTTGAGACTGCACAGATTGTTCGTGGCAGTGCCGCTGGTGGCGTTGCTGCTGGTTCCCGGGCTGGCGTTTGCCGGCGGCGAGACGGAGGGCGGCGGCGAGGCGGCCATGGCCATGGAGCGTACCACCTTCGACCATGAGTGGGACGACATCCGGTTCTACAACACCATCGCCGACTACACCGCCGCCACCGGCAACACCATCACGTCGTTCAGCGAGGCGCCGATGCTGGCCGAGATGGTGGCCGCCGGCGAGCTGCCGCCGGTCGAGGATCGGCTGCCGGTCGATCCGTACGTGGTCGTGCCCTACCAGGAGATCGGCCAGTACGGCGGCTATGCCTTCATGGGCCGCGACGGCACCGGCCACTGGGGCGAGGCGCACCTGCTGATCGGCATCGAGCAGCTCAACCGCATCGCGGGAGACCTGTCCACCCAGTCGCCCAACGTCGCCACCGGCTACGAGCTGTCGGCCGACGCCAAGGTGCTCACCGTGACCCTGCGCGAGGGCATCAAGTGGTCCACCGGCGAGCCGTTCTCCACCGAGGACGTCAAGTTCTGGTACGAGGACATCATCCTCAACGAGGAGTTGACCCCGAATCCGGCCAGGTTCCTGCAACCGGGCGGCGAGCTGATGAAGATGAACTTCCTCGACGACCTCACCTTCCAGTTCTCGTTCGCCATCCCCAATCCGGTGGCGGTCGAGTGGCTGCCGCATCCCAACCGCGGGGTGACGCCGATCAAGCAGGCCAAGCACTACTTCAGCCAGTTCCATCCCAACTACGTGGGCGCCGAGAAGGCGGAGGCGCTGGCCAAGGAGGCGGGCTTCGAGAACTGGGTCCAGCACTTCGGCGACAAGAACAACTCGTGGAGCGAACTGCCCAAGTTCAACACCGAGCGGCCCATGCTCACCGCCTATCGGCTGGCCGAGATCGGCACCGACCTGGCGCGCTGGGAGCGCAACCCCTATTACTGGAAAATCGACGTCGAGGGCAACCAGCTTCCCTACCTGGACGGTATCAACGTGGAACTGGTCCAGGACCTGCAGGTGTTCGCCGGCAAGATCATCGCCGGTGAGTTCACCGTCTCCATCGGCTGGTACGCCCCGCTGAGCGACTACCCGCTGATGAAGCAGAACGAGGAGTCCGGCGACTACACGGTCGAGCTGTGGCCCAGCCTGGAGGGCTCGGCGACGCTGTTCCAGGTCAACCGCACGATCGACGACCCGGTGCTGGCACCGATCTTCGCCGACAGCCGCTTCTCGCACGCCCTGTCGCTGGCGCTGGACCGCGACGAGATCAACGAGGTGGTGTTCCAGGGGCTGGGTACGCCGCGGCAGCACACCCTGATCAAGGAGTCGATCTACTTCGAGCCGCACTTCGCCGAGGCGTACGCCGAGCACGACGTGGAGCGCGCCAACCAGATCCTGGACGAGTTGGGGCTGACCTGGGACGCCAACCGTGAGTGGCGGCTGCTGTCCGACGGCAACCGCTTCTCGGTGGTGATGGACACCGGCGCCGCGGTGCTGCCGATTCACGAGCTGGCGGTGGAGCAGTGGAAGGAGATCGGCATGGAAGTGACCATGAAGAGCTTCTCCTACCAGCAGAGCGAGGAGCGCTCCAAGACCAACCAGATGCAGCTCTACGGCGGCTCGGCCGGGTTCAACGCCCGCTCGGAGGCGTTCGTGGCGTCGCCGCTGTTCTTCCTGCCGCAGCGCCAGGGCTGGGAGAACCCGTGGGGCAACCAGTGGGCGCTGTGGTACGTGACCGGCGGCGAGGGCGGCATCGAGCCGCCCGATGAGGTCAAGCGCAACATCGAGCGCTGGGAACAGATGACCGCGACCATGGACGTGGCCGAGAAGACCCGCCTGGGCAAGGAGATCCTGGCCTCGCAAGCGGACAACCTGTGGGTGATCGGGACGGTGGGCGAGGTGCCGCTGCCGATGCCGCGCAGCAACAAGCTGCGCAACTTCCCGGAGCGCGGCGGCCACGACTGGTCGATCGGCTCCTGGACCGGCCCCCAGCACCCCTCCCAGTTCTACCTGGTGCAGGAATAGGGCAGGCGCGGCCGAGCGCCGCTTGCGCAT
This sequence comes from Spirochaetaceae bacterium, assembly GCA_028821475.1. GTDB lineage: Bacteria > Spirochaetota > Spirochaetia > SZUA-6 > Bin103 > Bin103. Next base: position 6,315 of record JAPPGB010000130.1, on the reverse strand, counting down.
GATCGACGGCCGCGCGGAGCGGGCGACTCACCTCGAGGCGCCCGGCCCGGCGGCCGTTTTTTGTTACCGTATTCTGTTACCGTAGGAGCCTCGCATGGGACCGCTCATTCTGCGTCGCACCCTGTACATGATCGTGTCGCTGTGGGCGATCTCGATCGTGGCATTCGTGGTGATCCAACTGCCGCCGGGCGACTTCGTCGACACCATGATCCTCAGGATCGTGCAGGAGACCGGCGAGGAGATGGAGGAGGAGGAGGTCGCCAACCTCAAGCGGCTGTACGGGCTGGACAAGCCGATGGTGCCGCGCTACTTCGGCTGGATCGGCAAGATCGTGCTGCACGGCGACTTCGGGCGCTCGTTCGCGTTCAACAAGCCGACCGCGGAGCTGCTCGCCGAGCGCGTTCCGCTGACCATGCTGATCTCGATCCTGACCCTGCTGATCACCTACGTGATCGCGGTGCCGATCGGCATCTACTCCGCCACCCACCAGTACTCGTGGGCCGACCACGTGTTCAGCGGGGTGGGGTTCATGGGTCTGGCCACCCCCAACTTCGCGCTGGCGCTGGTGCTGATGTGGCTCGGCTTCCGCTACTTCGACATCTCCATCGGCGGGCTGTTCTCGACCGAGTACCGGCTGGCGCCGTGGTCGTGGGGCAAGCTGTGGGACGCCATCAAGCACCTGCCGGTGCCGCTGCTGGTGATCGGGACCGCAGGCACCGCCGGGCTGATCCGGGTGATGCGCGGCACGCTGCTGGACGAGCTGTCCAAGCAGTACGTGATCACGGCGCGCGCCAAGGGGGTTGACGAGCGGCGGCTGTTGTTCCGCTACCCGGTGCGCATCGCCATCAACCCGCTGATCAGCACGGTGGGCTGGCTGCTGCCGGCGATCGTGTCGGGCGAGGCGATCACCGCCATCGTGCTCAACCTGCCCACCACCGGGCCGATGCTGTTGCAGGCGCTGCTGTTCCAGGACACCTTCCTGGCCGGCAGCACGGTGCTGTTCCTGGGCGCCCTGACCGTGTTCGGCACCTTCCTGTCCGACTTGGCGCTGGTGTGGGTCGACCCCCGCATCCGCTTCGAGCGGACCGCTGCATGAGCGAGGCCACCGCCGCCCGCGAGTCCGCCGCGGAGGAGCGCTACTTCGTCGCCTCGCAGTGGCAGTTGATGTGGCGCAAGTTCCGCCGCCACCGCATGGCGCTGGCGGGCGGCGGCGTGCTGCTGTTCCTGTACCTCACCACCGCGGTGGCCGGCTTCCTGAGCCCGTACGAGAAGGCCACCCGCGACGCCGACTACCTGCTCGCGCCGCCGCAACGGGTGCGCCTGTTCCACGACGGCCGGCTGCTCGGCCCGTTCGTGTACTCGCTCGATCGCACCCGCGACCCGGAGACGCTGCAGCGCATCTACACCGAGAACAGAGGCGACCCGCATCGCATCCGCTTCTTCGTGCGCACCGACCGCTACAAGTTCCTGGGCTTCATCCGCACCGACCTGCACCTGTTCGGCGTGCGTCCGCCCGCCACCCTGTACCTGTTCGGCACCGACGAGCTCGGCCGCGACATGTTCTCGCGCGTGCTGTACGCCGGCCGCGTGTCGTTGTCGGTCGGGCTGCTCGGGGTCGCCATCAGCTTCCTGCTCGGCGTGGTGATCGGCGGCGTCTCCGGCTACGTGGGCGGCGCCGTGGACACCGTCATCCAGCGCATCATCGAGTTCCTGATCAGCATTCCCACCCTGCCGCTGTGGATGGGGCTGACCGCGGCGCTGCCGCCCAAGTGGCCTGCGCTGCGGGTGTACTTCGGCATCACCATCATCCTGTCGATCCTCGGCTGGACCGGCCTGGCGCGCGTGGTGCGCGGCAAGCTGCTGGAGCTGCGCAGCGGCGACTTCGTGGTGGCGGCACGAGTCAGCGGCGCCACCAGCGGCGCGGTGATCCGCCGCCACCTGCTGCCGTCGTTCCTCAGTTACCTGATCGTGCACCTCACCCTGGCGGTGCCCAACATGATCCTCGGCGAGACCGCGCTCAGCTTCATCGGCCTCGGCCTCAAGCCGCCGGTGGTGAGCTGGGGCGTGCTGCTCACCACCGCCCAGAACTTCCGCACCGTCGCCCTGAGCCCCTGGCTGATGATCCCGGTCCTGTTCGTGGTGGTCACCGTAATGACCTTCATGTTCCTCGGCGACGGCCTCCGCGACGCCGCCGACCCCTACAAGTAACCCCTGGACGCGGATACTGGCCTAGCCCTATACGACACCAGACAGATTCGGACCGCCGCCAGCAGCCCGGTGAACAGTAAGCCGACATCTGCGAAGTAGTAGGGCGCTCAGGGACTTCTGGAAGAACGGCACCTTCTCGAACATTATTACCCTGGTAGATTCGAGCACACGAGCAGTCACCAACCCAGCTGGCCAATCCCTCTGCGGATGTGACCGCCGAAGCGAGAGCTTCCTCAAGTCTGACTGTTTCCGGCGCTCATGGACCGTCCCACACATAGCCACATCTATCAACCTGTGCTACTACCTGAAATTACCTCGGTTGACAATCGTAGAACTGAGTGATAGGCTACCAGCATAGGGGTAATGTGCTTGATGTGCTCACCCAATAGCGGTAGGGGTCTCACAGCGAAAAAAATACTGGCTTCTTGGAGAAAATCCTGTCCAACCAACCGTCGAGGCAGAAGCACGATGCGTGCGGTTCATACGAGGTTGACATAGTAGTGGCACGCCGAATCACGCACTCATCCCCTCCGAATCAGCTGTGGCACTACACGAATGCAGATGGACTGTTGGGAATTCTCGAGACTAAGACAGTGTGGGCTACGGACGCCAGCTACTTGAACGACCGCAAGGAGATCCTGTATGCAAAGGATCTAATAGAGGAAATACTAACGACCCTATGTGACCATCCCTCGTTCAATCCAGAATTCAAGATAACGCCTGACGAGAAGGAAATACTGGACGTAGAATACAGAGATCTATTGAATCAAATCCCTGTCGTCTCAGATGTGTTCGTCGCTTCCTTTAGCACCAAGTTCGACGACCTGTCCCAGTGGAGGGAATACGGGAACTACAGTATTTGTGTGTCCGGTAACGCATTGAATCTGTGCGCTCAGCAAGCCGGCGGGTTTCTTGCTCCCTGCATATATGATCGACCGGAGCAAGATAGGCTAGTGACATCTCAAGTGGAGAGAGTCATACGATCGTACAGGGAACACCTTAACAAAGGGAAACTTTATGACGGATTGGTTTATGATTTTCTTTGCAGAATAGGCCCTCTGATGAAACATCCTTCCTTCTTTGGAGAGTCGGAATGGCGCATCGTTGTACCTCCTCAATCTATGGACCGTAACTCACTGAAGTTCCGTCAGACCAACTCCGTGGTTACACCCTATATCAAAGTCGACATTGAGGACGCTTTGGGTCATCGAGAGGATCGACCAGTTACCCCGCAGTTCGGTATAGGGCCAGGCAACGACAGATTGTCGATTACAACGATGCGACACCTAACGGAAAACATGCTTGGCTTTGAGGCATTCATTCATCGATCTGATACACCCTATGCGCCCCCCACATCAGAGTAATAGACATGGAGAAAGACTAAATGATTCAATCCGGCCACCTGTTGTCCCTTGCTGCTGACCGCGAACCACGACACAAGTACCCGGATCTAGTCGATGCTGTTCCGAAGACCAGCGGCGTCTACATGATCTTCGATGAAGACGACAAGTGTATCTACGTCGGAAAGTCAGACTCAGAAACTACGACGATACGCTCTCGCCTACAAGATCATATCAATGGTGGTGACGTGAATACGAGGTGCATCAATAACAACAATCCAGTCACGTTCTCTTTCGTGGAAAAGAGAGACATCCTACGCAGCGATGTCTCCGCGCTTGAAGCAATGCTGATCAAGGATTACAAGGCAGAAGGGCAAGCCCGATGCAACGACCGAACCCCAAGGAGTCAATCACATGTCTTTTGAGCACACCCAACCACAGAGAGAATCGCACTCGGTGCGGTCCTAGTGCTGTGCGGAAGATCGCTATCTACGTGCCAGATCGCCATCGAGAAAGGTGAGTACTCCGCGGCGTGCCGGATGGTCAGTCGGCGATATGAATGGGTCGTTGCGCCATCGCGACGGCAGTGCCAAGCACCGCCCTGGGCTGGGAGACCCGCGTGGTGACGGGATCTCGGAGGCGTGATTCGTCCACAGATTTCCGTGCGGCCGTCCGGTTATCAGCTACCCTTCGTTCCTTATTTGAAGCCCGTGGCTGTCGATACCAACGCCACGAGTGGACCAAGGATCACGCCAAACCTTGATTTCGTCGACCTTGATGACATTGAAATCACCAGCGCCAGCAATACGATGGCCACGAGCGCCAACAATGCAATAAGCAGGTACGCGATTCTCCGACGAGCCTTGTCTTCCAGGGCCTCGGATCATAGATCTCTCCACCACGGGGGACCGGAACATCATGGATCTCCTGCTCCGATGATCGCTCCGCATCCACCCCCTTCTGGGCCTTACGCTCGATCTCTCATGGGGGCCGTCTACTGTCGGATCATTTCTCGGAGTGGCTGGCCCGGCGCCAAAGAAAATCTTGCGCTTCTTCCTTTGCTGATCCACGATGAATTTCTCTAGCATGATCGAACGCCGCAGCACGTCATTAAAGGAGACTCCATCGATGCCGGCCTGGGTCTTGAGGAACTCCACTTCTTCCGACTTCAGGTGGATGGATTGATGCACGCTGCTCTTTCTGGTGCCCACCATGGCATTCTCTCCTTCGCGCGCTCCGCTGCGATGGACCGGGATCTCACTCCGGGGACTACATTAGTATATCATCCCACGCCCGGGACGACGTGCCCCTCCTCGTCGACGCTGTCGACGCAAGGTCGGTCACGGACAGGACTCTGGCGTGGGGGGCCGGCGCCACCGCGGCTCCAGAGTCGAAGCACGGACGCCGTAGCCGGCTTTCTGAGCCCGTACGAGAAAGCCTCCCGCGGCGCCGACTACCTGCTCGCGCCGCCGCAGCGGGTGCGCGTCCCACGACGGCCGGCTGGTCAGGCCGTTCGTGTACTCGCTGGAGTACACCCGCGACCCCGAGACCCGTTCCTCGGCGGACGGACTCCGCGACGCCGCCGACCCCTACAAGTAGCAGCGCGTATAGCCGTCAGGATGTCGGCCGCACCGACAGGTCCAGTGGGGCGGACTGGCGACCGAGAGCGTGCTCGAATCCTTCGCGTGATGGCGTCAGGAAGGTCATCGAGTCGTAGAAGTCGTCCAAGGCGATGAACAGACCATTCTGCTCCGCCCACTGGCGCATCCGCTGGTTGCAGGAGTGCGGCCACGACATGATCTCCACCCGCCAGCCTCGTTTGTGCATGCGTTCCAACGTGCTATGGAAGCCGGTGCCCTCGTAGTAGCCGGCGCCGTCTCCGGTCAACAGCACCACCACGCCGGGGTTGCCGTTGTAGTCGAGTGCATCTTCGAGCATGCGCAGTTGGAGTATTCGATCAGGAGTGTCCTGCTCGCTCCGGTCCGGGCTTCCGCGGTCGAAGAGTCGAACTTCCACTCCCGCTGCTTCCATCCGATTCCACAACTGGCGCATCTCTGGCGGTATCGAGCCGGCTGCGACCGCCCGTCCAACGTCGCGGTCACTATGGGCCAAGCGGTACATGTTGTCAAAGTTGATGCGCACGCGATAGCGCGCGTCGGGGCCTTCGTTCCGTTCCTCTGCATACCTCTGTGCTTCGTGGAAGATGTTCGAGTTGTCCCAATAGATGAAGACCCTGCTCATGGCGAGTTGCCTCCTTGCCTGGTACTATCCCGTTGCGGAACCGCCGTGCGTTCCGGTCTGGCCCCGGCGTCCCCATAAGATAACTCCATCACAACCGCTCGTGAGCCTGGACTGTCCTGGTATCACGCGTGATAGATTCGCGGACCGTGGCGAGTGTGACGATCCGAGACCTCAGAAACCATGGCCGCGAGGTGATTGACCGTGTGCTGGGCGGAGAGCGGCTCACCGTGACCCGCTCGGGCCGGCCGGTGGCGGAGTTGCGTCCACTTGCGCCGCGCGGGCTCGATGCGGCCACCCTCCTCGAGCGGTGGCAGCGGTTGCCGGCAGTCGATGCGGCGCTGTTCCGACGCGACCTCGACCAGGTCCTCGACTCGGCGCTTTGAGCGAAGGCGATACCCCGACGCACGGCCTGCTGGACACCATTCCGGCGCTCCACGGAGCCGGGGGGCCGGCGGGCCGGCTCGGGCCGGCCAGGGTCGTCTCATTCTTCCAGATCGTGAAGTAACGGAATGCTCTTAACGCGGTG